>JBCCGX010000344.1:0-9021 GCA_039029035.1 Acidobacteriota bacterium
CGAGGTCCGACAGTGGCGCCACCTTGATCGCTTCGAGGTAGAAGTCGCACAGCTCGCCCCAGAAGGATTGACGGATGATCTCGGCCGCGTCACCGAAGGTGTAGTCAGCGAGACGGCGGTCGATCCGTGCCACCAGATCGCTCAGGCGCGAGAGCATCCAGCGGTTGATCGGGTGCTCGGCGTCCTGCGGCACCAGCGAGTTGCGTTGGCGATCCGGTGCGATGCGCTCGACCGTCGCGTCGACCAGCTTGGCAGCGTTCCAGATTTTGTTGATCAGGCGCTTGCCGCCTACAAGGCGCTCCTTGCCGAGCTTCAAATCCTTGCCCGGTGCGTTGCCGATCAAGAGCGAGAGACGCAGGATGTCGGCGCCGTACTCGGCGATCGTATCGAGTGGGTCGACACTGGTCTCGGGCTTCGACTTCGACATCTTGTCGCCGTCTTTGTCGAGGATCAGGCCGTGCAAGTAGACCGTACGGAACGGAATCTGACCCGTGGCGTAGGTCGTCATCAGGATCATCCGGGCGACCCAGAAGAAGAGGATGTCGTAGCCGGTCTCCATCACCGAGGTGGGATGAAAGCGCTGGAAGTCGGGGCTGCGGCGCAGCAGCTCCGAGAGACTGATGTCGGGATCTGCGGCGAGCTCCGAGTCGACCAAGGTCGACCAGGTCCACAAGGCGGAAGAGAACCAGGTATCCAGAGTGTCCGGGTCCTGTGCCCAGCCGTCGCTGGGCGGCTGCCGGTGGCCGACGTAGACGTCCTCTTCGCCGCGGTACCACACCGGAATTCGGTGCCCCCACCAGATCTGCCGCGAGATACACCAATCACGCAGATTGTCGATCCAGTGAAAGTAGGTCTTCGTCTGATGTTCCGGCAGGATGCGAATATCGCCCTCGGCCACCACTTCGCGGAGAATCTGCTTGAGGCTCAGACGCCGACCGCGCCAGGGCACTGCGGGCTTGTCGACAGCGATGAACCACTGCTCCTTGGGTAGTGGCTCGACCGGCTTCTTGGAGCGGTAACAAAGGGACATCGACTGCACGTAGTCCTCTTGTTTCTCCAGTAGCCCCGCCGCATCGAGCTCGGCGACGAAGGCCTCTCTGCACTCTTCGATCGTCATTCCGGCATAGTGCTCGCCGGCCGCTTCGGTCATCCGACCGTCCTCGCCGATGATCGGAATGAGTGGCAGATCGTGCCGCTGGGCGATATCGAAATCGACGTGGCTATGAGCTGGCGTGACGCCGAGGGCGCCGGTGCCGGTCTCCGGGTCGACGCTTTCGTCCGCCACCACGCGCACAGTGATCGTCGGACCCTTCGGCCACGGTACCTCGTAGGTCTTGCCGACGTGCTCGCGCCAGCGCTCGTCGTCCGGGTGCACCGCCACCGCGGTATCGCCGAGCTTGGTCTCCGGGCGGCTGGTGCCGACCAGGAACGGCCCGTAGCGCAGAGTGTAGAACTTGCCCGGCCGATCCTGATGGTAGATCTCGTCGTCCGACACGGTGGTCTGCAGATGCGGATCCCAGTTGACGATGCGCGGGCCGCGGTAGATCAGCCCATCGCGGAACATACGGGCGAAAACACCATCGACACAGCGGTGCAGCTGCGGATCCATGGTGTAACGCTCGCGCGACCAATCGCAGCTGGCGCCAATCGCCCGGATCTGCTGCCGGATACGGTCCTGGGATCCGGCGACGTATTCGGCGATGCGCCGCACGAGCTCCTCGCGCCCGAGCTCGCCGCGCGGATCGGCCATGCCTTCCGTCTGGTGCTGACGGATGACGACGCTCTCGGTGGCGATCGCGGCATGGTCCGTGCCAGGGACCCACAAGGCCTCGTCGCCGCACATGCGCCGCCAGCGGGTCATCAGATCCTCGATCGTCATACCCACCGCGTGACCGATGTGGAGCGTGCCGGTGGCGTTCGGCGGCGGCATCGAAATCACGAACGCCGGCTTGTCCGATTCGAGGTCGGCGCGCAGAACCCCCGACTCTTCCCACTGTCGGTAGATGTCAGTCTCGTACTTGGAAGGCTCGAAGTACTTTTCGAGAGCCATCGTGCATTCTCCCTGAAGCTGCGGCGGCAGCGATGTCGAAACGGGCTGGGTAGGTCGAAGGGCTGCTGAACGGAGGTGAGCGGCCGCTCGGGGGGTGGAAGATCGCGGCCGCCTAGTCTATACCGACCGCTGGGTCTGTCATCGACGCTTGGCGCCGACGATTGCCGCAAGCTCGCTCTGGTCGCGCGTCAGCAGGTCGCGCGCCTCGGGGGCGGTTTCTTCGAGGGGGGAATCAGCGCCCGCCTCGAGCTTGCCTGCCAGGGCCCTTAGCCCGTCGGGGATTTCGAGGGCACGTGAGCGGGCGGCGGTCCAGAGGGTGAGCTTCTCGAACAGGTAGGGGCACACCGGACTAAAGCCCGCGGCGAGGCGCTCGACCACGACGGTCACCGTGGCGCGAACAGAATCGGTGGCTTCGCCCCGACGCCGGCGGTCGGCGGCGATGGCGGCGTAGCGCGCGAAATCGTCCACCGCTCCGGCCAGGAGCGATCCGGCCAGGGCCAGGTGGTGCCGGGCGTAGGCGCTGCGAGCGGCGGCGGTCGCTTCGGTGGCACGGTGCAGGATCCATGCGTCGGCCAGGCGCGGTGGCCCGTCGTCGGCCTCGTCCCGTGTCATGTGGAAAAGGCCGGTGACTTTGGAGCTCAGACGATGGACCGTTCGGCGAGCCCGCCTCAGGTGGGACTCGGCGGCGGTCGCCAGCTCCATGCCGCCCGAGTTGATCGACAGCAGGTAGCCGAGCCTGAGCGCGTCGGCGCCGAAGCGGCGGATCAGCGCCGCCGGCTCGACCGCGTTGCCCAGCCCGAGGCGCATCGGCCGCCGGATCCAGCGCACCACGAAGCGCTCCTCGTCGTACCCGTTGTCGTCCGCGACCGTCTTGTCGTCCGTGTGAGGCTCTCGGTCCGAGCGTTCTTCCAGCGTCCGCTCGACGATGCGGAGCGGTCCGTGGACGTGGAGGTGCCTAAAGGCCGGTCGACCGGTGAGTGTCAAGGAGACGAGCTGAGCCGGTAAGACCCAGCGCACCAGCAGCTCATGATCGACATAGAGCTCGTCGACTGGCTCGGGCTCCGCATCTTCGGGCCAGCCAGCGGCGCTCAGCGTCGAGGCCACGAGAGAAAACCAGACGCTCAACACGTCGTCCCGGGGTCTCTCGGAATCGTCTCCTGCCGGTCCTTCCGGCAGAGGGTGCCCCCACCAGTACTGGCGGGAGATACACCAGGGCTCGGGATCGTCGAGCAGCTCGAGAATGCGCTGACGGCACCGCTCGTCGGAGAAGCTTACCGTGCCGCTTTCGATCGCACGGCGCAGCTGGACGGCAGCCTTGGCGAAATCAACGAAGACCTGGTGTGAGGTGCCCAGGTTGACTAGGGTGCCAGAGCCGCGGGCGCGGAACGCGTCGACCTCGAAACGGCCCTCGAGGCGGTCGATCTTCTCCCCCAGGCGCTCGCAAACCATCCGTCGGGCATCTTCACGTACCAGGGGTGGCTCACCTGGGATCAGGAACCGGCCACGGTGATCGATCACGGCCGGCCGGGCCTCGAGACCGCGGGCGGTGGCGAGGGCTTCGTCGTCGCGGTCGTGAGCCGGCACCAGGAACTTCGCGTCGGTCGCCAAACCGGAGTAGGCGAAGACCGGCAGCTCGCCGTGGCGCAGCGGATCCTCTACCGAACGTCCGTCGAGATGGCCGTAAGGGCCGTCGCGACGCACCGCCATGGCGACGGCGCCTGGCAAGAGCTCGGGAAAGAAGGTCTGGGCAGCGATGGACTCGCTGCTGCCTGTGCTGCTGTCCGCGTTGCCGTCTGCCGCCTTGCCGCGGGTCTCGAAGCGCACCACGAAGCGCTCGCGAAGCTCGACCCGGGTGCGCATGACGTCGGGCGAGACAAGGACCGTCTGGCTGTTGGGATCGTAATAGGAGAGCCGCCGCTCACGGGTCACCAGGCCGGCGTCTTTTAGGGCGAAGAACAATCGTCTCGCGGCCCGCCGACCATCGCGGTTCATCGGATCGATCCAGGCGTCGGGATCGGAGCCGACACCGAGGTCACGCAGTTGCTCGCGGGTCGCGGCGTCGTGGCTGCGGTAGACGTCGGCGCAGCGCTCGATGAAGCGCGGCCGGCCGATCTCCTCGCGCTCGAAGGGCAAGGAGCGCTCGACTGCCAGCTGCAGTGCCAGGCCGCCAGGGTCCGAGCCGATGATCCGGCGCGGTTTCTGCCCACTGGCAAGCTCGGCGGCCCGGGCCGCGACATCCATCAAGAAGGCCGACAAGAACGATGACAGCGAAGGTCTTCCGGCGGCCGAGACCGGCGCCGCAGCGAGGGATCGCCCGGCGCCGCGAAAGCGACCTTGGCGTTCCCACTGCACCCTGAGGGCCGGCTCGTCGATCCCTGGCACAAAGGCCTGGGCCAAGGCGGGCCGCCCCATCCGGTCCTCCATCTTGCCGGTCGCTGCAGCCTTTCGGGGCTGCCGGTGCCAACCGCTGGCGAACAGATGGTCGATGAGCCGTCGACCGCGGTGACCGATCATCGGGTGGAGCTCGCCAGCGGCGATGTCGGCCAGCTGGTCGGCGGCAGCGGAGGTCGTGATCATCTGGCTGCGCGCATGCTTCAGGACGCGCAGCGTGTCCGGGTAGACCCGCTCGGCGGCGAGATGCACATCGTGGCTCAGGTAGCCCTGCCATTCGTCGGCGCAGTTGGTGATCCCCATGCGGTTGCACAGGTAGTCGGGCACGAAGGCGATGCCCCGCTGGCGCAAGCGCTCGGCGTCGGCGCCTTCGCCGAGAATGTTGTTGGCGGCGCCGCAGACGAGTCGCGCCTTGAGCCGTGGAATGGTTCGGGCGTTGACTTGAGCGCCGATGGCGCAGGGAGCGAAGATGTCGGCCGGCAGATCGAAGATCGCGTCGGGTTCGACGATCGTCAGCCGCGGCCGCTCCTCGCGCAGCGCCTCGAGGGCTGCGCGGTCGATGTCGGTGATCCAGATCCTGGCGCCCACGTCGTCGAGCAATGCCACCAAGGGCCCCCCGACGTTGCCCACCCCCTGGACGGCGACACCGACGCCGCTCAGATCATCCGAGCCGGTGAGGAAGCGCCAAGCCGCCTGCATCGCCACGAAGACGCCGCGGGCGGTGGCCGGCGAAGGATTGCCACTGCCACCCAGATCGCCACCGACGCAGGTTGTGAAGCGGTTCTGCCCCAGAATGGCGTTCATGTCGCTGGTCTTGGTGCCAACGTCTTCAGCCGTGTAGTAGATCCCGCCGAGGCTGGCGATGAAGCGCCCGTAGGCCCGGAAGAGTTCCAGCCGTTGCGGCGCACTTTCGGTCAAGTATGCCGGTGTACGAATCGCCTCGGTCTGTGCCACGATGCCCTTGCCACCGCCCCACCACAGACCGGCGAGGGCGTTCTTGCGCGTCATGCCCTGGGCCAGGCGTAAGCCGTCGACCAGCACATCGGCCATGCTGTCGTAGGGTTTGAAGCGCAGTCCGCCCTGGGCCAGGCCACGGCGAGTGTCGTGCACCGCGGCAAAGAAAAGGGTCGGAATGCCGTCCTCGCGGCCGATGAACATGCCCTCGTGCTCAGCGAAGTCTTGCGACAGCTCGAAGAAGGCCTTGACCGGCTCCAGCAGCCGCGGATGGGAGAGTGTGATCTCGCCATTCTCCGACACGACGAACGCCCGCGTCACGCCGGCTTCGGCGAGTTGATCGTGGAACTCTTCGACGGACGACCGACGCACGCGGCGCGCCAGATTCCGACGACGCACGTCGATCTTGCGGCTGGACATGGAACCGGGAATATATATCAGCCAGAAGCAGATCGAGTGGCTGAAATCGGCCTGGCTCGATCAGATGCTCTGCAAGCGCCCACCGTCGACCGGCAGGCTGACACCCCGCAGGTAGGAGGCCTGGGGCGAGGCGAGGAAGGCGATCACTGCGCCGAGCTCTTCCGGGCGTCCGATCCGACCCTCGGGTATGGTGCTCTCCCAACGCGCCTGAATCGTCTCTTCGCTGGTCTCGTTCTGTTGCGCCAAGCGTTGCCTGAGGGATCCGAGCCGTTCGGTGGCGGTGAAGCCCGGCAGCAAGTTATTGATCGTTACGCCTGGCGGCAGCTCGCGCGATAGCGTCTTGGCCCAGGAGGCCACCGCGCCGCGGGTCGTATTGCTGACACCCAGGCCGGGGAGAGGCTCGCGTACCGAGGTCGAGATGATGTTGACGATCCGACCGTAGCCCGCTTGCCGCATACCGGGCAGGGTCAGCTGCACCAGGAGGTGGTTGGCCAGCAGATGGCGCCCCAGGGCGGTGAGAAAATCCTCCTCGCACGCTTCCAGGATCGGGCCGGGCGGCGGACCGCCGGAGTTGTTGATCAGAACGTGCACCGCACCTTCGCGCTGGGTCAGCCCTTCGATGGCGGTCTTCAAGCGCGGCCGGTCGTCGTGATCGGCCACCACGAAGCGGGCGCGAGGAGAGCCCGCGCGCTCGAGCTCCGGCATCAGCCGCTCCAGCGCGTCGCGCGAGCGAGCCAAGGCCGTGACCTCGGCGCCGAGCCCGGCGAGGGCCAAGGCAGCAGCTCGGCCGATACCGGCACTGGCGCCGCAAACCAGTGCATGCCGGGAGCGTAGCGCCTGCGATTGGGCAATCCCTTGGGCCATCGTCGTTGTTGGTGTCGTCGTCTCGGACATCATGCTTTTCCCCCTCCGGTAAATCAGCTAGGCTCCCGGAGTCGAAGCGATTTTCTGCGGCCGGTTGCTAGCCAGCGACCGGCCGCATGTGTCAGGAAGCATACTGGACCGATAGCGATCTTCGAAATCGCGGGACTGCAATTCGCAATTGTCGGCTGAATAAGGGTGGGCGGAGCCATGAACTCGGCGCTCGAAGAGAAACAACAGCTGATCGATCGACTCACCGGGCGAACGCTCGAGCTGAGGACTTCAGAAGGCGCGGCCGAGGCGGCTGTCGTCGAGAGCTTTGCGCGGCAATGTTTCGAGGATCTGTCGCTCGAAGATCTGAGGTGCTTCGATGACCCGGGCAGGAGCCAAGCGGACCATCTCTGCCGTGTCGTGCTGCGCCTGCTCGATCTCAGTCGCCAGCGGGAGACCGGCAAGCTGAGACTGCACCTGTTCAATCCCGACCTGGACAGCGATGGTTGGGATACCGATCGCACGGTGATCCAATTCGTCACCGACGATATGCCCTTCCTGGTGGACTCGATCACCAACGAGATCAACCAGCGCGAGCTCACCATCCATCAGGCGATGCACCCGCAGTTCACCGTCCGGCGGGACGCGGAAGGCAATCTGTCCGAGCTCGTTCGTCGTGGATTGACCGGTGACGGCATCGTCAACGAGGCCTTTCTGCACTTCGAGGTCGATCGCCAGACGTCCCCCGCAGCGTTGGTCGACCTCGAGACCGCGCTGCGCAAAGTGCTGGCTGACGTGCGCCGCGCGGTGGAGGACTACCAGCCGATGCAGGACACGGCGGGGCAGGTCCTGGAGGAGCTCGAAGCCTCGACCTTGCCGCTAGCGGAAGACGAGATCAACGAGATCCGCGCCTTCATGCGCTGGGTCTACGAGGACCACTTCACCTTCCTCGGCTACCTGGAGTATCGGCTCGAGGTGGTCGGTGGTGCCGAGTACCTGCGGCCGTTACCGGAGACCGGCCTGGGCCTGCTGCGGCGCCTCTCCCTGGGCGAGCGGGCGACCAGCGATCGGCCCTTGACCGCCGAGGCGGTGAGCTTCCTACACGGCGATCGACTGGTGGCGATCTCGAAGACCTTGTCCAAGGCGACGGTGCACCGCAGCGTCCACATGGATCTGATCTCGATCAAGCATTTCGACGACGCCGGGCAGTTGGCCGGGGAGCACCGCTTCTTGGGGCTCTTCACCTCGATGGCCTACAGCATCGGAGCGAGCGAGATTCCCTTGGTACGGCGCAAGGTGGCGCGGGTGATCAATCGCACCCGCTTCCCCCCGGTGAGCCACAATGCCAAGACCCTGCGCCACATCGTGGAGAACTATCCGCGCGACGAGCTCTTCCAGATCTCGGTCGACGATCTCCATCGCTTCGCCTTACGGATTCTCGAGTTGCAGCTGCGTCCGCGGCTGGCGCTCTTGGTGCGCTACGACGAAGAGGGGCGGTTCGTTTCCTGCCTGGTCTATGTCCCGCGTGAGCGCCACTCGACTCAACTGCGAGTACGCATCCAGGCGATCCTCGCCCGGGCTTTCCAGGGCGAGGTGACGGACTACTACACCCGGATCTCCGATCAGCCCTTGGCGCTGCTACAGTGCATCGTGCGCACCCAGCCGGGCGAAGCGCCGGAGGTCGATGTGGCGGCGGTCGAGGCCGAGCTCAAAGAGGTCGTGCGCTCGTGGAGCGATCGGCTGAAGGAGGTGCTCGGCGGTGCCGGCGGCCAGGAAGCCGGTCTCAAGACCTGGCGCCGCTTCCGCGACGCGTTCCCCGATGGCTACCGGGCCGCTTTGCCGGCCAGTGAAGGGGCGCGCGATATCCCGATCATCGATCGAGTGCTCGACACCGGCGAGCTCGGCATGCGGCTCTATCGGCGGCCCGGTGCCGCCGCCACGCGGTACCATTTCCGCACCTTCGAGCGCGCGCTGCCGGCGCCGCTTTCGCGATTCTTGCCAATGCTCGAGAACATGGGCTTCGAGGTCGTCACCGAGAGTCCCTTCGAAGTGCGTCCCGCCGAGGCGCCGAACCCGGTTTGGGTACGCGACTTCGAGCTCGTGGGCGAAGGGTTCGAAGCCGATCCGCTGGCCGTACGGAAGCGATTCGAAGACGCCTTCGCCCGTGTCTGGCGAGGCGAGGTCGAGAACGACAGCTTCAACCGTCTGGTGTTGCGGGCCGGCTTCAGCTGGCGCCAGGTGGTGGTGTTTCGCGCCTACTACAAGTACTTGCGCCAAATCGGCGTCACCTTCTCTCAGCAGTACGTGGCCCAGACCCTGGCCCGACATGCCGAGATCGCCGACTTGCTGATCGA
>JBCCGX010000345.1:0-9006 GCA_039029035.1 Acidobacteriota bacterium
ACGACGCGGGTTGTTCTGCGCGAAAGCCCTGTACTCGGGGTAGTTGCCGACCGCACCGGAGACCGGGCCGCTGCGCGTCGTCTCACCGGCGAAGTTGCCGCGAGCGTGGGACCAGGTCCAGTTGCCGCCGATGTTGATGCTATCGGTGAGGCGGTACTGGAACGACGTCTGCAGCGCGTCGTACTTGCGCTCCAGAATACTGTCGTCGTTCTGCACCAGGGTCAGGTCCGCCGGGTCGCCGTTGCCGTCGAGCACCGTACCGGTGGTGGTGTCGGTGCGCTGGAAGTAGAAGTCACCGAAGTCGCGGTGCACCACGTCGGCGCGCAGCAGGCCGCGGCTGCCGAGGCGCTTGCTGAAGCCGAGCGTGAGCTCGTCAGCGTTGGGCGAATCGAGGGAGCCGTCGATCTGGTTGGTCGAGCCGGGGATGTTCTGGCCCAGCACGAAGGTGTCGTTGTCGACCCCACCGACGCTATCGAACCAGGCGAAGATCAGCTCGAGTGCGTCGTCGGCGCTGATCAGGTTGGCGGCGTTGGGATCGGGATTGATCGGATCGCCGCCGTAGAACCAACCGAAGAACGCCGGATTACCCGCCGCCGAGGTGCTGTTGCCGACACTGTTGGCGATGCGGGTGACGTAACGGCCGGCCGAGGCGCGCAGTACCAGGTCGCCATCGCCCTTGACGTCATAGCTCACGCCGAGGCGCGGGCTGAAAGCGCTGTCTTCGGCCACCGCGTTGCCGGCCGAGTCGACGCCGTCGTTCTCGTCGTAGCGCAGGCCGAGATTGAACGACCAGTGGTCGCCCAACTGCCAGTTGTCGTTGACATAGGCCGAGTTGGAGCGGAAGTCGGTCCCTAGGCTGCTGGCCAAGACGGGCCGTGTGATGATGAACGAGCCCTGGAACGGGAAGAGCTGCGGGAAGACCTCGTTGCCGCGGATGATCGTCGAGGTCGACCAGACCTCGAAATCGGTCGCCGACTGAGTGTTGTCGCCCGAGCGGATGTCGTTGTAGGTGTCGACGCCGAAAACGATGTCGTGCGACCCGGCACTCTCGGTGGTCAGGAAGTAGGAGCCCTTGACGATCGCCGACTCGGTCTCGCGGAAATCGTTGTTCGGGCAGTTGCCGCAAAAAATCGGCTGGTGGTATTGCAAGGCGCCGCGTGACGAATCGAGGAACGGCGTGCCGCTGAGCAGGTCGTTGTTGGTGCCGCCGATGCCCTCGAACTCGAGAGAACGCTCGGAGATCTGGGCTTCGACGAAGAAGTTGTTGGTCAGAATGCCGGTGTAGTTGGCACCGAAGCTCTCTTCGGGAAAGGCCACATTGTTGTTCACCGCGCCGAGGTCCAGCGCGCCGTTACCCTGCACGTTACCGATCCGGTCATCCTTCAGGTCCACCGCCGAGACCAGCACCTGATGGCTGGCGCCGAGGGAGAAGGTGAGCTTGCCCTCGACCCGGGTCTCTTCTTGGCCTTGAGGGAATGAAAGATTGGTGACCGTCGTTTCGCCCAGCGTCTCGTTCTCCAGCGAGCGGCCGGCGACGAAGAACCAGATGCGGTCTTTCAGCAGGAAGCCGCCGAGAGTCGCCTCGAAGGTCTCGCTGAGCTCGTCTTCTAGCTCTTCCCCGAACGGCGTCTGGGACGTCCAGTCGTCATTGGTGAAGTTGGTGCGCAGCGAGCCGGAGAAATCATTACCACCGGATTTGGTCACCGCGTTGACAACGCCACCGGTAAATCGACCGTATTCGGCCGAAATGCCGGCGGTCGAAACGGTGGTCTCCTCGATCGCGTCTTCGATGAAAAGATCCGCCGGTTGTCCGCGAAGATTCTCGTTCACCGGCACGCCGTTGATGAGGTAAAGGTTTTCGAACGACTGGGCGCCAGAGATCGTGATGTTGTTGCCCGGCCCGGTGGTCGAAGTGCCAGGAGACAGAGCGACGGCGGATCGCAAGTTGCGCTGTACCGCCAATTGTTCGACAAAATCTTGCGACAAGGTGTTGGCGGTGGTGTTGGTCTCCGAGATAGCGCCGCTTTCACCGGTGACGACGATTTCTTCCGACACCGTTGTGACGGACATTTCGACATCGAGCGGCCGCAGCTGGGCTACCGAGACGTTGACGTTGCGAATGACTGTTTCGAGACCTTCGAGCTCGAAAGTCAAACGGTAGTCGCCCGGCGGCAGTGCGCCAACCAGAAAGCTGCCGTTGGACTGTGTCGCGACTTGACGCGGTTGTTGCAGGTTGGGCGATTCGGCGGTGATCGATACCCCCGGAATAGTCGCGCCGTTGTGTGTGACCGTGCCGGTGATGCGGCCGGTCGGATTGCCTTGGGCGAGCGTCACCGACGAGGTGAGTAGTGCCAGGGCGATCAGCAGACAGAGAACTCTTCTTCTCATTCCTTGCTCCCCTTTGCGGTTGATCAGAGATGAGCACGGCTCGATTGAAACCCACCTGGAAAAGATCCGTTAAAGGAGTTGAATCGGTGAATTCCGATTGCCCCGGTTGGCCGTGGGGAAAGGTAAACGGGTTCCTTCACGGCCGCCGGGGTTCCGTGCGTTAGGGGATATTGCAGGCTCCGTGCTCGCTCGCGGCTTATTGCGATATTTAGGGACGGCTCGGAGGGAGAATGTGATGAATAGCCAGTTGCGAACGGCCAGTGGTCTATGGGCTGATCGGGGAATACCGCGCTGTAGCGGTCGATTCTTCAAATTTATGCTACGGCATCCAAAAAATTGATAACGCGTGGTGAGCTTAGTGTTGCTGAAAAAGTGTCGCTGAAGTTGGCGCAGCTGGATTTTGGGCAGATTGTTGCGCCCTGCATCTCGGTCGGCAAGCCCTCTTGGGCTTTGCGATATGTTTAGTCTGGCTCGATCGAGAATGAGGAGGTGATAGGGTCGGCACGAGACGCGGGACGTGGGGTTTGGAAAGAATGACGAGCTGTTCGCAAAACGGTACCGATGGGAGATCGTGAGGTGCGAAGCTGCGGCAAGTTGGATCAACGGGTCGTGCAAGCCAGGGGCTGTTGGTGCAGGCGCCTCGCCGGATGGACGATTGCCATCAGCTCGCTGCTGGGAGCTTGCGGGGCAGGGCCCACGAGCACCGACGATCCTGGCGCACCGCCGCCTGTGTTGGCCGCCGTGCCGATGCCGCACCTCGGAGAGATCGAGCCGGCTTTCGCCCGACACCTCGAAGGGCTCCATCGGATCGCGGAGGCGCCCTCCGGCGGTAGCTCCTCCGAGCCGGCCGCGGACTCCCAGCCGGCCGCGAGCTCGCGGGGCTCGGCGGCCGACATCGCGGAGACCTATGGTCGTTTGGGCAAGAACTACGCCGCCTTCGGCTTTCTCGATGCGGCCGAGGTTGCCCTATCGAACGCCGAAGCCGTCCAGCCAGAGGACCCGCGTTGGCCCTACTTCCGCGGTCTGGTTGCCTTCGACCGCGGTGCGGTCGACGAGGCGGCGCTGCGATTCGAGCGGGCGGTCGAGCTCGACCCGAAGGACGCGGCGGCGGCGATCCACCTGGGAAAGCTGTATCTCGAGCTGCAGCGGACGGATGAGGCCCGCCACCAGTTGGACAAGGCCCTGGAGCTTGATCCGCGGGCGGCGGCGGGGCACTACCGCCTGGGCGAGCTGGCGGCGCTGACCGGTGATTGGAGCGAGGCCGCAGCGCGCTATGCGAAAGCCCTCGAGCTACAGCCGCAGGCGACGGCGATCCACTACTCCCTGGCGAGAGCGTACCGGCAGCTGGGCGACTCCGAGCGCGCCGGGGCCCATCTGGCGCGACACGGCGAAGAGCAGGTGCGCTGGGACGATCCACTGCTCTTGGAGCTTGGCGACCTGGTGCACCTGGCGGCTTTCGAGGCGGTGGAAGAGCGTATCTTCTCGTCCGAGCCGTTTGCTGCCGCCGAGACCCTCGGCTTCGCCCTGCGTTACCTCGGCGAGCTCGAGGGCGGGGTGGAGGAGATCGAGCGCTACCTGGACGATCTGCGGTCCAGCCGCGGGGCGCTCGGTGAGGTCGTCGAAGCCCGCTTCGACTACCTCCTCGGCGGCTTTCTGATCCAGCGCGGGGACGATTCCGGGGCGATCGAGAGGCTCCGGCGGGCGATCGATCGACAGCCGGAGTTGATCGATGCGCGGGTCAAGCTGGCCAACGCTCTGGCCCGGTCGCGGCGCGGCGAGGAGGCCTTGAGCCAGTACTCGGCCGTGCTCGAGAGGGAGCCGAGCCATGGCGACGCTCGCCTGCGGCGGGCTGCGGTGCTCCTCGGCCTAGGACGCTGGCAGGCGGCGGAGGCCGACCTGGAGCAAGTGATCGAGCTCGAGCCGGATGACGCGACGCCGCGCGCTCGCCTGGCCGCGGCGCGTCTGATGCGTGGTGACGTCGATGGCTTCGAGCGCCAGCGCCGAGCTTTATTGGCGCTCGAACTCGAGCCCGGCGAACGCGCGCGCGTGCACCTGGATCTGGCCCGGGCGTCGACCGCCGTGGGGCGCTACGAGGCGGCAGAAGCGGAGTATCGAGCCGTGCTCGAGATCCGCCCGGGCTCGTCGGCCGCCAGCCTGGCCCTGGCGGACCTTGCCGGCCACCGCGGCCGGTTCGACGACGCCCTGGCGCGATATCGTGCAGTCGTCGCGGCGGATCCTTCGTCACGCCGGGCACGGCTGGGAGAGATCACCGCCCTCCTGCTGCTCGAGCGCCGTGGCGAGGCGCGGTCACGGCTCGAAGCGGCGTTGCGCGAGCTGCCTGCCGATGCGGCCCTGGCCCACGTGCTGGCGCGGCTCCTGGCCATCGCGCCGGAAGATGATCTGCGCGACGGGGCTCGGGCTCTGACGCTAATCGCGAGCGAGACAGCAGGGCCGAGCACGACCGAAGCGGCGGAAACCCTGGCGATGGTCTACGCCGAAGTCGGCCGCTTCGCCGAGGCGCGCGCTATGCAGCAACAGGCGGTCGCGGCGATCGAGCAGAGCCAGACCGGCTCGGCCGCCGATCTTCCGCGTCGCCGCTTACGTGCCTACGCTGGGGAACGCCCATGGCGGGCGAGCTCGCCGATCGAGCTGATCCTCACCACCGCCACGCCGGCCAGTGCCGACGATTGAGCCCCAGAGAGGCGATCCGGGGCGATCCGGGTAGGCCCTCGCTGCCGTAAGTCACCACGACACCTGAGCATCTCGACCCGGTTTGCGCCGTATGGATCGACGCAAGGCATGCGGCAGTGTACGATTAAGCATCGGTCAAAATTATGCAAACCGCCTGGCTGCTGACCGCGCCTCGTCCAGGCGATCCACCTCAAGGTCCCAGAGACACGGAGACTCTCCCGAGGAGCCCACCATGGTTCGTTCGGCGTTCGTTTTTCCTCTAGCAGTACTCCTCGGTGGCCTGGCTGTGCTCGCTGCGGCTACGCCCGGGGCGGCGCAATGCGACCCCGGGACCGTCGCCGAGCCGGCGAGTATCGACACGGTGATTCGGCCAGCGCTGGCCGAGGATGTCAATCCGGCCGACGATGTGGTGGAGATCAACCTCACCGCGCGGCCGGCGGTGTGGGGCTTCGGTATCGGCAGCGAGACGGCAGTCTGGACCTACAACGGCGTCCTCCCCGGGCCGACGATCGAAGCCAAGGTGGGCGACACGCTGGTGGTCAACTTCTGCAACGACCTGCCGCAACCGACGACCGTCCACTGGCATGGAGTCGAGACCCCGGCCAACATGGACGGCAGCAATCTGTCGCAGCTGACCATTCCGCCGGGCGAGACGTTCCGTTACGAGTTCTCGCTGCATCATGCCGGGACGTTCTGGTACCACCCCCACGTGCGCAGCCTGGAAGAAGTCGAGAAGGGACTCTACGGTGGCTTGATCGTCCGCGATCCGGTGGGCGAGGCCGGCCTCGACCTACCGGAGCGAGAGCACTTTTTCATCATCGACGATCTGCTGACCGACCCCAACGGTCAGATCCCGCCGCCCTTCGTCGGCACCAAGGAGCAGATCGCCCTCGAGCTGCTCAACGGCAGGGAAGGCAACTTGCGGTTGTTGAACGGCCTCTTCGAGCCCAATCTGACGATGGAGAAGGGCGTGCCGCACCGGATTCGAGTGCTCAATGCCGCCAACGCCCGCTTCATGCGTATGTCGGTACCGGACCACCTCTTCTGGCGCATCGGTGGCGACCAGGGTTTGATCGAGAAGACGATCGAGGTGCGGCCGGCAGCGATCACACCCGGCGGCGACCATCCCTCCGACCCGGACCCGACCACCGGCTTGCTGCTGACGCCGGGCGAGCGCGCCGACATCCTCTTCTTCCCTGTCGCCAGCGAGACCGGCGCGCCGCTACACTTCGAATGGCACGACACCCAGCGCGGCCGCCACAGCGTGGAGTTCCTGCCCGGCGGCGAGGTGGTCCTGGCCCATGACGTGCCCGATGGCACCCGTGCCTCGGAGCTCTATGCTTCGATTCAGTTGTTCGGTGACTCGGAGGAGACCCAATACGAGCCGCCGGCCACCCTGCGGACAGTCGAGCCGATCGACGTCTCTGGGGCGTCCACCTTACCGCTGGTCATGGGCCACACGATCCCCAACTGGGAGACCGGCCAGGTCATCTTCTTCATCCAAGCACCGGGCAAGCCTTTCCCCGTCCTGACTCGCGAGGACGTGCATACGGTGAAGAGCGGTGGCACCTATATCTGGGAAGTGCGCAACCTCACCGGTGGGCACCACAACTTCCACACCCATGGCTTCAGCTTTCAACACATCGAGACCGAGTTCGTCGACCTGGACTTCCCCAACGATCCAACGCGGAACTTCATCGAGCCGGCGACCCACCTCGAGAATAAGGACACCTTCCTGATCAAGCGACGACCGGGCACGGTGCGCCTGCGCAGCTTCAGCATCAGCCGATTCGCCGTGCGCTTCTCAGACACCGGTCGTGAAGGCCAGATCTCAGCTGCCGGCAAAGTGCCGACAGCGACGCGCTCCGGTGGTTGGTTGGCGCATTGCCACCTCCTGGAGCATTCCGGCAACGGTATGATGACTTTTTTCCAGATCGGCGAGATGTTCGACGATGGATTCGAATCCGGCAATACCTCGGCCTGGACGGCCCTTTTGCCCTGACACGTCTTCACCCAAACACAGCTTGACTCAGACACTCTCGTTCAGACACGTCTTCACCCAGACACGTCTTAACCCAGACACAGTTGCCCACAGTCGCCTTGACACAGCCCGGAGGAAACCCATGACAAACCGAAAGTTGGTCAAAACACTCGCAGGATCCACCACCCTGGTACTGGTCCTCCTGGCGACTGCTGTCGTGGCGCAAGAGGCGCCTTTCAACACCACTGAGATCGGCAACTTCGACCAGCCGGGTCAGGTGTACGCCGACGTCTGGGGTGACGGTAACTTCGCCTACCTGGCCCACTTCGGCCAGCGGGTGGTCGACATCATCGATATTTCCGATCCGGCGAATCCCACCCTCGCTGCGACCTACGACTCCAACGTCAACTCGGCCAGCGCCCAGGACGTCAAGGTGGCCGACGGCCTGATGTTCGTCGGGCTCGAGTCGGTCACGCCGGGCTGTCAGATCGTCGATGTGCGCGATCCGTTCAACCCGGTCAAGCTGACCGATGTGACCGTGCGCTCCGGCGTCCACAACGTGTTCTACGACGAGGGCTGGCTGTACCTGGTGGACAGCTCGCAGACGCAGATCGACGTCATCGATCTACGCACCTACGATCCGGACAACGCGCCGGCGACGATCTCCGACTTCACCTGGCGTCTGACCAATGTCGGCGGGGATTTCGTCCACGACATCACAGTCAAGGACGGCCGTCTCTACGCCTCCGCCTGGGACAGTCAGCGGGTCTACAACGTGACCGACCTGGCCAACCAAGCGCCGATCTTCATGGGCTCGGTTCCCGGTTCGAGCTCCCACGCCAGCTGGCCGACCGATGACGGGCGCTTTCTGGCCGTGGCCGAAGAGCATGGCACCGGCGGCCTGACCCTGTTCGAGATCTTCGACGACGGCATCACGGTGGAGTTCGAGCAGCGCGATTACTACTTCGTGTCGAGCGCCCGCGCCGGCACCGTCCACAACCCGCTGGTGGTGGGCCATCGAGTCTACGCCTCGTGGTACGCCGTCGGCGTGCTGGTGCTGGAGATCGATCCGGACACCGCCACCTGGGATCTAGTGGCTTCGTTCGATACGACGGCCGCGGACGGTAACAGCGGTCTGTTCGACGGCTGCTGGGGTGTCTACCCGTTCCTAGGCGAGGACAGGGTGCTGGCCAGTGACGACAACAATGGGCTGTGGGTGATCGACGTCGATCCCAACGTCTTGCTGTTCCGTTACCCCAACGGCCGGCCAGCGACGATCCAGCCCGTTACGCCCACGCCGATATCGGTCGAGGTGTCTTCGGTCGGCGCCCCGGTCGCCCCGGCCAGTGTCACCTTGCACGCATCGGTTGATGGTGGCCCGACGGTCGATCAGGCGATGGCCGATGCCGGCGGTGGGTTGTTTACGGCCAACCTGCCGGCCGCTTCCTGCGGCAGCGTGGTGGACTATTCCTTCAGCGCCGACAACACCCTTGGGACCGAGTTCGTCGATCCGACGGGGGCGATAGGGACCACCTACAGGACCCGCGTCAGCACCCAGCTCACCCGGGTTTTCGAGGATACCTTCGAGACCGACCTGGGTTGGACGGTGAACAACAGCGCTGCAACCGGCGCCTGGGAACGAGACGATCCGAACGGCACCGGGGCGCAGCCGGAAAACGACTTCGACGGTGACCTCGACGACTTCTGCTTTTTCACCGGCCAGGCGAACCCTGGTAGCAGCATCGGCAACCAGGACGTCGACGGCGGGCCGACCACCCTCATCTCACCGACGATCGACTTCTCGACCGGCGACGGTCTGATCACCTACGCCTTCTGGTTTTTCACCAACGACGAGGAGACCGCCGACGACCTGATCGTCGAGATCACCAACGATGGCGCCAGCTGGATCCCGGTGACGCGCCACGCCGGCTTCCTCGGCGGCTGGG
>JBCCGX010000346.1:0-8992 GCA_039029035.1 Acidobacteriota bacterium
CGCACGGACGAAGCCGCCCGGCGGCTGGGCGAGGCGCTCGAGATCCGCCGGAGGGCGCTGCCGGAAGACCATTGGCTGATCGCCGTCACCGCCAGCGCCCTGGGCGCCTGCGAAACCGCCCGCGGCCGCTTCGCCGAGGCCGAGCGTTTGCTACTCGACAGCTACCGGACCCTCGCAGCCCAGCGCGGGGAGGCCAATTTTCGCACCCGTGAAGCACACCAGCGACTGGTCGAGCTCTACGACGCCTGGGGCCAGCCCGAGCGCGCCGCCGAGTATCGAGCGACGGCTACTTCGCCGTGAGGCCGTGGGCCACCACGGCGACACAATCCGCCAGAACCTCGTCGTCGGTACCTGGCGACGCCCCTTCCGGCAGCGCCAGATCTTTGAGGAAGTACTCCACGTGGTAGAACGAGCCTCCGAGGGTGTAAAAGCCCAGCTCCGAGAGATCGGTCGAGGTGCTGAGCAGCTCGTCGACCTCGTTGTCCCAGAGCTGCTGGAAAGGGCCGGCGGCGGCGCCTTGCCAGTCCGAGTTGGGGTTCAGCTCCGAGCCTGGGCCACGAATCTGCACCAGGTCGATGTTGCCGAGGAAGGTCATGAAAGGTGCCGTAGACTCGGCTCCGTCGGTCGTCTGGCCGCCACCACCGATGCGCGACTGTCGTAGCTCGGTCATCGGCGGCAGCCCGAGGGACATCGGGTGCTCGACCCGCAGCTGGCTGATCAAAGTCGCCGGACCTTCGCTCAGGTACACCCGCGAGGTCCGCGCGACGGCGGCGTGGGAGTAAACCACCACCAGGCTGGCCCCCTCGGCCAAAGGTGGAGTGTCCATCGCTTGCTCCTCCCAGACGCTACGGCCGTCGACGATCGCCGAGGGGACGTGGCTGATCGAATAGTCGCCGTTGAGCATCGGTTGCAGCAGCTCGGTCACCGAGGCGCGATAGGCGTGGAAATCGCCGGCGCCAACCCAGCAGGGATCGGTGGTCGATCCCACCAGCTCGCCCGGTACGAGCACACCGCCGAGCCGCAGAGACGGCGCCGGGCCGATAGCGACATCCTGAATCACCCCCCAATAGATCCAGGCAGCCACCAGCACCGCGCCCGGCGGGATCCCGCGCAGGCCGATGGTGCCGTAACCGAGGTTGCGCAGCCCGGTGCCCGCCACCACATGGTCGAGCCCGCCTGGCAGCTCGATGCAGCGAACCCCCGCCGGCAGTGGCGATGCCTGGGCACAGGCCGTCTCCAAGGCGTCGGCATCGTAGGCGAAGACCTCGGCGAATTCGACGGTGTTCTCTGCCAGTACGAACATGCCGATCGGTGATTGGGTTCTTTGGGCGCCCGCTCTCTCCGGCGCCGCCCCGGCGCAGGAGGCAGGCTGCATCGAGAGCAAGAAGAAGAACAGGGCCAGGGGCCAAGGGACGGCCCCTTGGCCGACAAAGCCGGCGGGGCGGATCCGCGGGGCATCAGAGGGCATGGCACACTCCTTTCACTGTGTTGGCCGCTCACTGTGTTAGCCGTTCACTGTGTTGGCCGTTCACGGTCTTGTCTGCTGACCTGGATCGTCTGTTAACGGTGTGGGTCGCTCTTCGATCGCTGCGACCTGCGCCGGCGAGACGACGCACCCCACAAAGCGAGATCCGGCGGCGAATCAAATAGGGCTGGCGCTATTTTCCCCATCGCGGCGCAAATTCGGCAGGTCACTATTCGATTCGTGTCTCCTTTCCGCTTGATGGTGCGAGAACGCCCTGCGGGGCATCCGCCCTCGGCGGCCCAGCCAGCCGAGGCTCTTGTCAACTGCCTCGAAAGGAGATTGATCATGCAGCCCATCACGTCCCGTCACCGCAACCTGGCGCTCTTCGGCCTGTTGGCCCTGGTGGTCGGCTTCACCAGCTGGGCGAGCGCCCCGCAGGAAGTCGCATCGGCCAAGACCCCGGCGGTCGCCGACGCGGTCAACACACCGGCGAGCGAGAGTGTCGTCGAGCAGGTCGCCGCCCAGCAACAGTCCGAAGCCGCCGAGGCATCCTCTGGGACCGCGCGGCAGCCCCAAGGCGACGCCCTGGTCTTGCCCAAAGACTCGGGAGCCGTCGCCGCCAGTGGCCCGGTCATCGGCCCCGCCGGCCCAGTCAACTGCAACTGCAACCTCGGTGCTCCCAACAACTTCTGCCCCAACGGTTGGACCTGCCAGTCCTGCCCCTGCATCGGCTCCGCCGGCCAGGGGGTCTGTCGCCCCGCACCCTGACCTCCCCCTACCCCTCTCCCCAACGGGAGAGGGGACCTGCAGTTCCTCACCCGCCCTGCCCCCGAGACCAAGCCGCTCCGCCCCAACCCGAGCCGTAGATCACGCCGACATGGTAGTCTTCCGACCTTCTTCGACCCAGGAGGATTTCCATGCCCGATCGAGCCCTGTCCGCCGTCCCTCAGCTTCGCTTCGCCCGACTCTTCCCGCTGGCCCTCGCAGCGCTGGGCTTCGCCCTCACGGCCTGTGCCCCAGCCACCGAAGAGCCGCCGGCTCCCCCACCACCACCAGCCGTCGTCGAGCTCGGTCCCGAGGCCGAGGCGGCCCAGGCACTGATCACGGCCGAGGTCCTACGAGGGCCGATCGCCGAGCTATCGCAAGACTCCTATGGTGGCCGTGGGCCGGGTAGCGAAGGCGACCGGATGACCATCGACTACCTGGTCCAGGAGCTCGAGTCGATCGGCTTCGAGCCCGGCATGCCGGGCGGCTCGTGGGAGCAGCCGTTCGACATCGTCGGTGTCGAAGCCACCGCTCCGGCGGTGTGGTCGTTCCAGGCTGGTGACCAGCAGGTCGACCTGGCCTGGGACACCGATTACATCGCCTCCAGCGGAGTGCAGGCGGAGCGCGCGGCGATCGAAGACGCCGAGCTGGTCTTCGTCGGCTACGGCATGCAAGCGCCGGAGTACGGCTGGGACGACTTCACCGGCGCCGACGTCACCGGCAAGGTGCTGGTGGTGATGAACAACGACCCCGACTGGGATCCGGAGCTGTTCGAAGGCAACCGCAGGCTGTACTACGGCCGCTGGCGCTACAAATACGAGAAAGCGGCCGAGCTCGGGGCGGCGGGGGCGATCATCATGCACACCACGCCGTCGGCGGGCTACGGCTGGAACGTCGTCCAGACCTCCTGGACCGGTCCGCAGTTCGAGGTCCCGGCCGGCGACGAGCCACGCTTGCAGATTCCCGCCTGGACCACCGAGGACGCCATGCGCCGCCTGCTGAGCGCCGCCGGCCACGATCTCGACGCCCTGCAAGAGTCCGCTCGCAAGCCGGAGTTCGTGCCGGTGCCCCTCGGCATCACCACCTCCCTGGAGCTGACCAACACGATGCAGCGGGTGGAGACCGCCAACGTCATCGCGGTGCTGCCGGGTGGCGACCTGGCCGACGAGTATGTCGTCTACTCCGCTCACCACGACCACATCGGCATCTCCCCCGACGAGAGCTTGGACGACCGGATCTACAACGGCGCGCTGGACAACGCCGCCGGAGTGTCGCAGCTCCTCGCCATGGGGCGTGCTTTCGCCGCCCTACCCGAGCGCCCGCGGCGCTCGATCATGCTGGCCTTCGTCGCCGCCGAGGAGCAGGGCCTCCTGGGCTCGGCCTTCTTCGCTCAGGAGCCGCCGGTGGCGCCGGGTAAGCTGGCGGCCAATCTGAACTTCGATGGCGGCAACATTTGGGGCATGAACCGCGATGTCACCTTCATCGGCCTGGGCAAATCGTCCCTCGATGCCGTGGTGGAGAAATTCGCCGGCGAGCAGGGCCGCACCGTGCTGCCCGACCAATTCCCCGATCGCGGCTACTTTTACCGCTCCGACCAGTTCAACTTCGCCAAGATCGGCGTGCCGGCGATCTACCTCGACACCGGCACCGATTTCGTCGACCAGCCGGCCGACTGGGGCCGCGAGCAGATCGAGCAATGGACGGCGGAGAAGTACCACCAGCCGTCGGATGAGCTGGAGGACGACTGGATCTGGGACGGCATGGTCGCCGACGCCGTGCTCGGCTTCCGCTGCGGCCTCTACATCGCCCAGCAGGACGCCCTGCCGAGCTGGAATCCGGGTGACGAGTTCGAGGCTGCACGGCAAGCCGCGCTGGCCGCCGTCGGGCCCTGAGATCGCTGCGCTAAACAGGGCTCGTTCCAACTCTTGGGCATTCGCCCTAAGACCCGAACGAGCCCTGCGCAGACCTTGGGGCATTTGCCCTAAGACCGAAACGAGCCTTGAGCAGACCTTGGGGCATTTGCCCAAAGACCCGAACGAGCCTCGCGCAGACTTTTGGGCATTTGCCCTAAGACCCGAACGAGCCTCGCGCAGACTTTTGGGCATCTGCCCAAAGACCCGAACGAGCCTCGCACAGACCCTTGGGCATTTGCCCTAAGACCGAAACGAGCCTCGCGCAGACCTTGGGGCATCTGCCCAAAGACCCGAACAGGGCCCGCCTCAACTCCGAGATATCGCGCTCAAACCGATTGCAGGCACGTCGTCAGATCGGTCGGTGAGCCGATGGGTGCGCCGGTGTCGATCACGGTGGGAAAAAACCGCCCGCCACCGGCCCCGGCACAGACCACGCCGGAGCGCGCCGCCGCCATGACCCGGACGCAATCGTCGCTCGACATGCCGACGCCCACGGGGCCGAGATCGCGCAGGCGGAAAGGCTGGAAGTTGCGCCCGTTCCTGGTACAAACTGCTCCCTCCTTGGCGTTGCGGACGAAGGTCTGGCACAAGCTGACGCTGGTCGGCTGACCGACGGGCGAACGATCCGGCACCCGGGTCGGGTGCCCCTGGCTACCGGAAATGGCGCACACCACGCCGAAGGCGGCGTTGGCCCCCGGCCCGGCGTCGGCCTGGTCGCCAGCATCCGCCACCGGCGGTACTGTTTCGGCCGGCGGCGGATCGGCCGGCGCCGGGTCGAGCGGTTCGTCCTGGATCGACTGGCAGCCCTGCAGCAGGATGCACGCGACCGATGCGATGATCAGACACTTGGTTGGCATGTTCGAGGCTCCTTTCGAGGCAATTCCAGTGGACGCTGCGAATTGCCTACTCAGTGCCTCGAAGGCGCGGGTTATTTCACTTTGTTTCGCCGAGCGCGTCGCGCAGGGCCCACGCCTCCATCGCCGGGCGGAACTGCGGATCGGCCTCGGACCAGACCGCCAGGGCCACGGCGAGATGCTCACGCGCCGCCTCCGGGTTGCCCCGCAACTGCTCGAGCCGCGCCATCTGGACCTTGGCGTGCGGGTAGGCAGGCAGCGTCGTCAAGACCTCGTCCAGGCTTTCGGCAGCGGCGGCGAGGTCGCCGGCATCGATCGCCGCGCGGGCATGGAAGGTCAGGCTTTGGCCCCGGACGCCGCCACCGATCAAATTGAGCGTCGAGCTTTCCAGAGCCTCCAAGACAGAGCGATAGGCCGTCGCTGCTGCGGCCGGTTCGCCACGCAACTCGAGGGCGCGACCACGATAGAGGTCCATCTGCGCCAGCGCATCCGGACGCGGGCTGAAGGCCGCGACGGCCTGCCGGCCGGCATCCAGATGGGCTTCGAGGCCGTCCGCGTTCTCGGCCGCCCAATAGAGCAATAGATAGGAGGTGGCCGTGAGCTGATCGAATGGCGGGCTGAGCCTCGTCGAGTGGTCTTCGATCCACGCTTCGCCTTCGGCCTCGCGGCCGACGAGGCCATAGAGCAGCGGAACAAATGATCCCATGGAGATCTCGACGACAATCGGCGACGAAAACTCGAGAAAGGCCTCGACAATCTCTTCTTGGACCTCGAACGCCTTCTCTATCTGCCCATCCCAGAGGTACATCTTGAGCTGCTCGTTCAACACCCGGACGACATCCTGCGGGATCGTAGCCTCAGCGGCGGCCTCTTCGAGGCGGCTGGCGGCGGCGCTGAGGTCGCCGATCGCCAGATCGATCGCGGCCAGATTCAAGGCCGGGGTGATCGCATCCGTCCCCAACAAGCTGGCTTCCTCGATCGAGGCACGCGCCCCGTCCAGATCGCCCTGGGCCTGCTGCAGTCGAGCGATCGAGAAGCGGATCTCGGGATCGTCGCGGTGGTCGTCAGCGTACTGCCGGTAAGTGTCGAGCGCCGCCCCGTAGTCGCGCTCCGCGATCTGCAAATCACCGATTTGCTGCAACGCCCAATCCTCGCTGGCATCGTGCTCGAGAATCCGCCGGTAGGTGTCGATCGCTTCACCGATGTTGTTGTTGCTCTTGTAGGCCGTCGCCAGCCGACTCAACGCGCCGATGTCGTCGGGATACAGCTTGGTCAAGGTCTCGAAGATCTTGATCGATTTTTCGATTTCGCTATTCAGGGTGGCCTCTCGACCGCGCACGAAGAATTGATCGCGCTCACTGAGGCGATAGTTGTGCTTGCGTTGCTCGCGCAACGCCGTTTTGGCCTCGTCGATCTTGCCGAGACCGGCATACGACTCGGCCAAATCGCCATGGGCGGCGGCGAAGCTCGGATCGTCCTCCAGCGCTTCGCGCAACAGACCGATCGCCGCCTGATGGTCATTGCGCAACCTCGTCGCCACCGTCCCATCCACCCACTTGGCGACCGCGGCCGACGAATCGCTCAAGCGCTCCTGAACTGGTAGATCCGGCCCCAGGCCTTCCAGGTCTTCGATCTCGAGCACCGTCTTCAGCCGGTTGGTGAGCTCATCGACGAGGGCCGCCGGGTCGTCGCCTTCCAGGGTGTACTCGTCGAGACGCTCCGAGCTCTCGGTCTCGTACAGGACGAGGCGAGCGCTGAACCGCTCCCCGTCGTGGCTAAAGCTGCCATCGATGAAGCGTGGCCAGGCGATGTCGTCGGCAATCTGCCGCTGGAGAGCCACCGGGACATCGAGAGCGTCCTCGTAGCCCGCTCGGCGAACATGGGGCAGCAAGGTGTAGGTGAACGGTGTGGCCGCAGCAATGAAGCGATTCTGCTCGAGATCTCGCTCGAGCATCATCGGGAAGCCGTAGCGCAGCCAGTCGAGACTTTCATCACCCGACTCGTTGCTCCAGAAAAAGAGAACCAGCTTGCGCCGATACTGTGCCTTGGGCACCAGGCGCTCTTGCTGCTGGCCGGCCTCATCGGTGATCACGACGGTCTCGGTCTTGGCTTCCGCACCGCGACTGTTGGTGATCGTGTAAAGCAACAGCGCGACCGTCAACAAGAGGTTGAACGGCACCGCGACGCGCTCGACGGCCAGCCAAGGGTCCTTGCCCGGTGCGCCGTGGTTGTAGGCCAGGATAAAGACCGAAGGGATGATCGAGAGGTAGATCACGACCACGGCATCGAGCAGCGTTCGCGGCAGGCCGTAGGTGCTGACGACAAAACCGACGAAGGGAATCAGGGCGAGCCCGGCACCGAAGTACGCGCCCATGATCTGGGGCACGCGGCGCCGAAACAGCTCTCGAGAAAGATTGGCCAGCTTCATTCGGTGATTCTAAACATCTCACCACACATCAAGGATAGGGCACCAACACATCGCCCGGTCGACATCTCGCCCTGGCGGCAATCCAAGCGAGGCAAATGCTGGCAGGAAGTATGGCGTGCGAGCGCCGGGATGTCCAGCCGAGGCGCTCAGACGTTGAAGGACCGGAGCAGCCTGCAGCGTCTCGGGCACGGGCCTCGGACCGGGACTCGTGGTACGGTCGCCCCGCAGCCCAAAGCACCAAGCCAAGCGATCGGCCGATCGCTTGCAGAACCCGGACCCCTGAGGAAAACACGGATGAACATCCCACGCTTCGAGCTCGAACGCTGGATGCACCACTACGAGGCTGATCCGCCGCGACATGACTTGTCGGGCAGCACCGGCCCCTATTGGACGGTCGCCGAGATTCTCGATCTCGACCCCGGCGCCCGCGAGACGGCGCTCGCCGCGCCGGTGATCTACGCTCCGACCAACGGCTCCGAGGCCCTGCGCCAGGAGGTGGCGGCCCACATCGGCGCCGCGGCAGACGACGTCCTGATCACCACCGGGGCCTCGGAAGCGCTCTCTATCCTCGTTGCGGCGCACGCCCGGCCGGGGGCCAATGTGGTTCTGCCGGATCCGGGCTACCCGCCTTTCGCCCACCTGGCCGATGTTTTCCGCATCGAGCCGCGGCCCTACCGGTTGTCGCGCGAGACACAGTTCCGCCTCGACCCGGAGCGCATCGCCGACCTGATGGACCACGATACCGTGCTGGTGATCGTCAACTCACCGCACAACCCGAGCGGCGACTGCGCTAGCCGCGACGAGATTCTGGCCCTACAAGCCGCGGCGGCGTCCCACGGGGCGACCTTGGTGGTCGATCAGGTCTTCCATCCGATCTACCATCGCGCCGAGCCCCTGCGAGCCGACGACCTGGAGGGCGCCGTCGTGATCGGCGACATGTCCAAGGCGCTTTCCCTCGCCGGCCTGCGGATCGGCTGGATCACCGATCGCGATGCGAAGCGGCGCCAGGCGTATTTTGACCTGCGAGGCTTCTTCACCCTCTCCGGGCTGCCCCTGGCCGAGCACCTGGCGACGGTCGCCCTGCGCCATAGCGACCGCATCGTCGAGCGGGCACAAGGCGTAGCGTCGGAGAATCTCAGAGCCTTGGAAGGGGTGCTCGAGGGCCACGCCGACAAGATCGACTTCGTGCCGATACGCGGCGGCCTGACCGTGTTCCCCTGGTTCCGCCAGGCGATCGACACCCGCCCCTTCTGCCGCAACCTGGCCGAGGCCGGCGTGCTGGCGGCACCGGGTGACTGCTTCGGCCGGCCCGACCACTTCCGCCTCGGCGTCGGTGCACCGTCCGCCGCCGACTACCAGGAGGCCATGCAGGTGCTCGACGGCGCCCTCGAGCAGTGGCATCCGGCTTGAGCGCGTGGGGCTGAGGCCCCCCGGCCAGATCTGTTCCCCGGTCTGCGGCTGGTGGGGCCGGCAGCAGGCGTCCGACTGAGGTATCGTTGGCCCATGCAACGTAACATGATCCGTTTCGCTGCGGTGCTCTCGGCCGCCTTGCTGGCGCCCCCTGCCC
>JBCCGX010000347.1:0-8977 GCA_039029035.1 Acidobacteriota bacterium
CTACCGCGAAGGTAGACCGGTATCGGCCCGACAAGGTCAACTGAGCTACGTCGCGTCCAAATTCATCCGACGCCACTGGATACCTATCGCGACAGCGCTGCTCTTCACCGCTCTGATCGCCGCCTTTGCCGTCTCGACGGCCGTGCAGGCGAACCGCAATGCGCGGACCCTCGGCCGGCTGGTCGCTGTCGAGAGGTTTCTGGCCGATCTCTTTGGAGCGGTCAGCCCAGAGATTGCCAAGGGGCGGCAGATCCCGGTGGACGAAGTCCTCCAACGGGGGGAAAGACAGCTCGACCTGGGCTTGATCCGCGAGGCGGGTAGCCGGGGGTTGTTGCACGCGCTCTTCGGCCGGATCGCGCTCCACCTAGGAGACTTGACGCAGGCTCGAGACCACCTGGAGAGGGCGCTCGAGGCCTATCAAGAGGTCACCAACGATCCATACATCGGGCTTGCCGAGATCCGTGCTCGAGGTGACCTGGCGCTAGTCACTCTTTACCACGGGCGGGACGCTGCAGAGGCTGAAACGCTGGCACGCGAGGCCCTCGCCTTGGGCCGTGACCACCCGCAGTTGGATCGTCCGGCTCTGCTCCGGCTGCTGAACACCGTAACGATGATCTACTGCTTGCAGGGGAATTGGGCCGAAGCACGGCCGCTGGCCGACGAAGCCTATGCACTGTCAACGGCTGCCGGAGCGCCTCCAAGCCTCCAGGCTGCAGCGGCCCTGAGCCTGCGCGCCCTGTTGGAGAAGAACCAGGACCAAAAGCCCGAGGAGGCCAGCCGGCTCTATGCGAGATCCCTGACGATCTACAGACAGCTGGAGGGCGACACCCACCCCGACATCGCAGCGGTTCTCAATCAGCTCGGCCTCTTGGCGACGGCTCGGGGCGACACGGCGTCGGCTACGCGCCACCTCGGCGAAGCCCTCGAAGTTCGGCAAAGGCTCTATCCCCAGGGTCATTGGGAGATCGGCCAGAGTCTCTATCAGCTGGGCATCGTTCACCGTCGAAGCGCTGACCTGAACCGAGCCGAGGAGCTTCTGCACGAGGCGTGGCAAGTCTACGTCCGTGAGCGAGGCCCCGAGTACGGCCGAACGATCTTCATGTGGCTGCATCTGGCCGACGTTCGATTCGCTTTGGGCCGAGCGCAGGAAACCGAGGCGATGCTCGAAGAGCTGACGCCCGCATGGTGGGCCTCTCGGAAGCCGACCAGCCGGCTGTTACCCCTCGCCCGGCGCGTCCTTGGCTGTACCTTGGGCGCCCTGGGACGGTTGGCCGAAGCCGAAGATCTGCTACAGCTGAGCTTAGACGCGCTGCAAGATCAACAAGGGCCGGAGGCGTGGGAAACCCGAGCGGCGCGAGCTTGCCTAGACGATGTCCGAGCCCGACGCCAAGAAACAGTCGACGAGTGATCAAATCGACGACCGGTTGCCGCGTAGCGGGACAGACAACCTGATCGCCGGACAGCCCCTCCGGTCGAAGTCCACAGACCCACGGAGACTCGCCATGCCCAAAGCATCACCCCAAACGATTCGTGCCTTCGCCGCCCTTCTCCTCTTGCTGTTTTGCGTCACGTCAACCTCAGCCGTCATCGGACAGCGGGTCGGCAAGGCCTACACCTGGTACTGGAGCGGTGACGACACCGAGTGTCTAGGCGAAACCAGCGGGCTAGTTTGCGCCGAATGGCTCGACGAGACCGGGTTCAAGTCCGTTTGCTGTATCAGCCAATTCGCCCTTGGCACCAGTGATCCCAACGCGTGTGTCTTGCTGCTCGATGGTGGGCTGCCTGTGCCGCCCCGTGACGACGAAATCGAATGATGACCGACCCGCGACGGGAACCGCCGCGCCGGCGGCCGCCGGGCTGAGCTCAGAGCTTCCAGTCGTGTCTGTCTCGTTGCACGTCGGACACCGCCAGGGCGACCCCGAGGCGCCTCATCGTGCCGCCACCTCGAGGCGTGTCCACAACACCCCGCCGGCCGCCTTGTCGTGGATCGAAATCACCACCTGGTGGCGCAGGCGACGCATCTCGAGGGCCGTTTCGTACACCGAATAGGACCCCGGCGGCGGGGCTTCGGCCAGTTGGAGGCCCATGGGTACGACCTCGATCTCGTTGCGGTAACCGTTCTTGTCTTCGACCGCCACCCGCAGCTCGAGCGGCGCCTGCCAGCCCTTGTGATTGGGCAAGAAGGTGAGCTTGTCGAGGGGGATGAAGACTTCGATCGGTAGGTGCATCTTGCGAAAGCCGGCACCGGTGGGCTCGCCGACTTCGACCCGCAGCGCCTCCGGGCCTTTCGGCGGCTCGCCGAAGAGCAACGCACTCTCGGCCATCATCGTCACCTCGGTCTTGCGCGACAAATCGGAGAAGCTGCGCCGCGAGCGCACCTCGAGCTTCGGATCACGCATCTCCAGGCGAACCGAGTGGCGCCGGTCGATCTGGCGCAGGTTGGGAGAGAAACCCAACCAATAGTAGGACCGAGTGTCGACGAGGGCTTGCTCGAAGGCCAGGCGGTTGGCCGAATTGATGAACGCCCGCCCCCCCGTGTGCTCGGCCAGCAGAAGCAGCGTGGCATGCTCGCCCCACTCGCGTTCGATGCTTTCCCGGGTAGCCGCCCGGGCCGCTCCCGAGGTGCGGTGCTCGGCCGACGGCCCGCCAGCGCGAAAGCCCCGCAGGTCGACCGGATAGAGGGTGAAGCTCAAGCGGTTGGCGGTATCGAAGAGCGAGCGGTAGAGGTAGGGGCCGTAGCCGAGCCGGCGCGCGTAATCGGGGATACCGAGCTGGCCCGAGCCGGCAGGGCTCTGCGGCCAGCCACCCGCGAGGAGCAACATCGCCCGGCGCCCTGGGGCGCCGGCAAAGCTGCGCATGGCCGTTTCGGCACCCAGGATCACGTCGCGAATGCGGTTCCGTAACTGGAGCGCGTTCGACTCGGCCTCGGCCCGCGAGCTCACCCTCCGCGGGGAGCGTAGAAAGATCTCGCGCTGTAGACCGCGGGTCGGACGGTTCTTGGCCTCCTCGAGACTGGGCCAGGTGGCTGGCATCACCGCTCCAATTAGACAGCATCTCCAGTTTCCGTCCGGTGAATGCGACCACCGCCATGCGGTCTTCGCTACCGATCGATTCCAGCTGCCCGACCAGGCGCCTCAGAGCCGAGTCTCGATCGCGCTTCAAGGCAAAGGACTCATCGATGAAGACCAGGAAACTGGTGCCCACCCGCCTCTCGTCGGACACGCCGGGAACGTCCTGGGTGTTGCCTCTATCGCGACTCTCGATCGCCTCCCCGTGACGCACTTCGGTAAAGAACTCGACCTCGACCTCGCGACCGTCCACCAGCAGGCGAAAGTCCCCGGGTTCGAGGCCGTGGACCCGCTCGCCCTCGCGATCGGTCACCACCGCCTCGAGGTTGATCACCCGCACGTCGATCATCTCGCCGAAGACCGGCGGCTCGTCCTGCGCTGGTAAGGCCGCGGCCGTCAGCAGGCAGAAAGTCGCCACGAGGCCCAGGCGCCACGACCCGAGGCCCAGGCGCCACGATCCGAGGCCCAGGCGCCACGACCCATGGGGTGTCTTCATGCTCATCCTCCTGACTCTCAATGGAATCCGACGCCGCTAGTCTGAGGATCTGCCGGAGCGAATCCCCTCGATAACTAACGCGTCGAATCGTATCGAACCTGATCAACCTCAGCGGTGACGGTTCCAGGCCAGAGCCAGAGGCGCCAGAGCTAACGGGGCGATCGCCAGGGCCAGCAGCCCCGGGCCGAGCACCAGGAGGCTGCGCTCCAGGGCAACTCCGGACTCCAGGATCGAGCGAACCAGTTCAGCCTTGGGCCAGGCGAAAGCCACACCCACGAGCAGAGCGAGAGCCAGGGCTATGGCGGGCGACCGCCGGCTGATCAAACCCCGTCGCCGAGCGGCGACAAAGGCGATGAGAGTCAGAGCCAGAGCGGTGCCGCTGGCGCTCCACGCCGTGCCTATGAAGAGACTGCTGAGCACCTCTGTGCCGAGGAGGTCGAAGACTACGTAGGCCACGATACCGATGCCATAGGGGACGAAGACCAACGCCGCCACCACCGCGTTCCGACCGGTGAGAAAAGCCGTCGCCACGAGGGCCATGTTGGTCCAGCTGATCACTAATAAGCCGAGGCTATCGAGCGCAACGCCGGTCCAGCCCGCCCGCTCGACGAGGCCTCGGACCATTTGCCACACCGCCTCCAACTGCCCCCCGGCGCCGATTCCATCGACGACACCGAGAGCCGCGACATACGTCGCCACTGCCACCAACCAGGACGCGAGGAGACTCAGGGCGCCGGCTTGCAGGATGACATGGGCCAGGGTCGTGTCGCTCATCGGGCGGGAGGCGCGAAAAACGTCGATCGAAGCATCCCCGCTGGTCTGGTTGAAGCGCCCCATCATGCACCCCATCAGGGGTGGAATGTAGAAGAAGAAAAAGCCGAGCAGGAGCGAAAGCGCCAACCGGACGGTCTCCGGGGCTGCGAACCAGCCGACCAAGATCGCGGCGGCGACCATCTGCCCGCCGGCGATCGCCGGCAAGACCCACCCCTTCTGTCGCCACTCGAGCCAGATCTGGGCCGCCACCGGCGAACGGAACGAGCTCGCCTTGGCACGCCGCCAGCGTTGCCCCCAGGTATCGAGCGCGCCGACGACATCCGGAAAGCCCAGAGTGATGCCGCGCCGTGCGCGCACCGTACCCAGAACCCCGAGACCATAGGCCGCCACAAAGAAGGCTGCGAAGGTGGCGCCGTCGGCCGCCGAGAGGGTCGCCCACGCCTTCTCCGTCGCCTCGCCGGCATCGAAACGCTGCACGAACCAGCCGATAGGGCTCGCCAGAAGTCCAAAACCGACGACGAACTTGAGCGGTCTGGGACGTAGAGGGAGCCAGAAGATAGCCAAGCCGCAGGCAGTGAACATGGCCGCCAACAAGGCCGGGCCGAGCAGCGGCCAATGCTCGCCGGTCGCGTCGCGCGAGGTGACGGCCAGGGTCAAGCCACTGATGGTGACCCACAAGACGCCGGCGGCGACCACCGGGAAAAGCATCTTGGCCAGCACCAGCTGCCAGGTCGGCAGCGGCAGGAGAAAAGCCCGGGTGTCGAGCTCCATGCCGTTCCGGGAGTCAGCGTCACGGCTGCGTAGCAGGATGAGAACGATCAGGAAGATGTTGGTGAACAGGATGACGGCGAAGAAATTACGCTGCACCGGCGGCGGCAGGGGGCCGAGGAACATCGTCATCAGGTGGTAGAAGAGGGCGTTCAGGCAGCCGATACCGACCAGCGCCGAGAGCAAGCGAATCCGCGCCAGCCTCCAGAACTCCCAGGCCATCACGGTGACCAGCGTGGACGGTCGTACCCGCGCTGGAAGGATCGACGAGGCGGCGAGCGGGGACGTGGTGATCGAAGACATACACCCTTCCCCTAGGCTTGCCGCCGGGCCAGAAAGATCTCGTCCAGGGTGGCCACGGACTCGGCGACGATGCTGGCCCCCAAGTTGGCGGCGGCCCGTTGCTGCGCGCCGTTGACGTCGTGGCAAAGGAAAGTCCACTCGCGGCCGTCGCCATCGCTGGCCAGCTGCCCCGGCAGGGTCGGCGGCAGCGTGGGGGCCTGGTCGAAGCGCAGGGTCAGGCGTTTGTGCCGGCTCTTGATCGTGTCCAGATCGTCCTCCAGGACGACCCGTCCCTGGTGCAGCATCGCGACCCGATCCGAAACCCTCTCGACCTCGTCGAGCAGGTGCGACGAGAACAGGATGGTGCGCCCTTCGTTGGCCACTGTGCGGATGATCGCCTCGAGAATATCGCGCCGCACCACCGGATCGAGACCCGAGGACGGCTCGTCGAGAACCAGCAGCTCCGGCCGATGGCTGAGGGCGATCAACAGACCGACGCGCACGTGCTGGCCGCGCGACAGGCCGCGGATCTTCTGTCGCGGATCGAGCTCGAAGGTGGTGCAGAGCTCGGCTGCGAAGGCGTCGTCCCACGCCGGATAGAACGCCTTGGTGTAACGAATCAGCTCGTCGACCCGCATCCACGGCGGCAGGCTGCGATCCTCGGACAAGTAGCCCAGGCGTGCCAGCACCGCCACCGGCTCGGCCACCGGATCGCGCCCGAAGACGCGCACCGAGCCGCGCTCCGCCTTGTAGAGGCCCAGGATGTGCTTGATCATCGTCGTCTTGCCGGCGCCGTTCTCGCCCATGAGGCCGAAAACGACACCCCGGGGCACCCTGAGGGTCGCCCGGTCGAGCGCCGCCTTGGCACCGAAGCTTCGACTCAGCTGCTCGATTTCGATCACATTCTCGATCTCGATGACGTTGTCGTTCATGTGTCTTCCCCTGACTGCGATGTGTCTTTGCCCGACTGCGAAAGGTGTCGGTCGCGCTCGCGCAGGAGCTCGACCACCTCGCCGACGCCGATGTTCATCTGCCGAGCCTCACTGAGCAGCATGTCGATCCGTTCGCTCAGGATCCGCTGCTGCTGTGGCCGCGACAGTGGCGAGCCGTTGCCGGCGATGAAGACCCCCGCCCCGCGCCGCGTTACCAGCACGCCCTCGGTCTCCAGCTCACGGTAGGCCCGAGCCACCGTGTTGGGATTGACCAGGAGCTTCTCGGCTAGCTTCCGCACCGGCGGCAGCTTCTCCCCCACCTCGAAGCGCCCGGACGCCGCCAAATAGCGCACCTGGCGCACGATCTGAAGGTAGATCGGCAGGCCGTCCTTGGGTGAGATGTGGATCTGCATCGACTGGGTTCGGGGGTTAGCGCCTCGACTGTCTGCGGCGCGAGCCAACGCCCGTGCCGCACAATTATTGTATGAGTACAGTGATACAATTTTCACATGATGTCAAGCGCGACCCGGCGATCTTCGGTCCGAGGCGCCAGGGCGGGGTCCACAGTGGACCACGCCCTGGTTCGGTTCTCGACCGCGATCGAGTCAGGTGATGGAGAACGCGGCATGCCATCTTCCACTCGATCGTCGATCGGCTGATGTGGCAGGGTGTCAACAGGCAAACGAGGCTCGATCACGGGTTGGTGCATGCCCGCAACAGGCGATCGACGCTCGATGGCCGTCTTGCACGACGCAACACATCGCGATCGAGGCTCGATCGCCGGTTGGTTCCACCGCGGACCCAGCAATCGAGGCTCGATTGCCGGTTGTTGCCATCCGAAATCGGGCGATCGAGCCTCGGGGACCCTTTTGGCCAGATTCCATCCCGAAACGGCACTCGGCCTTGTGGGCTGTGCCGTTCGATGGTGGTGCCAGCTACCTCCACTGGATAGCGAATAGCAGAGGCATTCCGTCAAAGCTCAGAGCCTACAAGCTTTGGAATCGGGCTTGTTTGTGCTATCCTAATCAGCTAAGGCTCTCCCTTTAATCATTCAGCATGCAATCGAGAATGAGCTGAGATCTTCCTCGGTATGAGAACTGCCTAGGCTCCAGCGAGGTTACACCAATGGCGAATCACAAAGTTGCACTCATCGAGTTCTCAGTCTTTCAGGGTGTCTTCCCTCTCGCATCCGGCTACCTGGAAGCAACCGCCAGCAATGATCCGCGGCTCGAGGGCGAGCTCGAGTTCGAAAAATACTCGTTCTGCGTGAGCAGCCCAGGCATTGCGGAGAAGATCGATCAGATCGAAGCCGACGTCTATGGGTTCTCTTGCTACGTCTGGAACACGGGGCTGGTAAAACGCCTACTCCCGAGGCTGCTCGCCCAACGCCCACGAGCGCAGGTGATTCTCGGCGGCCCTCAGGTGATGAACAAAGCGGATCTCTACCTGGCTCCGGAGCACGAGAGTCTCGTCCTGTGCAATGGCGAGGGCGAGGTCACCTTCACCGACTACCTGGTGGAGCTCGCCTCCAACGAACCCGATCTGCGCAATGTGAACGGGCTCAGCTTCTATCGTGGTGGTGAGTTGGTGACGACCCCGAAGCAAGAGCGACTCATGGACCTGAACCAGATCCCGTCACCTTACCTCGGGGGCTATCTCGAGTCCCGAGGCGAGTACGTTTGGGCGGTCATCGAAACGAACCGCGGCTGCCCTTTCAAATGTACCTATTGCTACTGGGGCGCGGCGACCAACGCCAAAGTCCACAAATACGATCTAGATAGGATCCTCGAAGAGCTGACGTGGCTCAGCGAGAACGCGGTCGTTTACGTTTTTTTCGCCGACGCCAACTTTGGCATGTTGAAAAGAGATCTCGAGATCGCACACCACCTGGCGGATCTCAAGAAGAAGAACGGGCATCCGATCACCGTCTACTTCAGCTCGTCCAAGAACACTCCCGACCGGGTGACCGAAATCACCAAGGTGTTCGACGAGGCGGGTATGGTGGCGACCCAGCCCATTTCTCTGCAGACCGTGAGCATGGATACCTTGGAGAATGTCAAGCGTAGCAACATCAAGAAAAGCAGCTATACGGATCTTCAGCGGGTACTGAACGAACGGGGGTTGTCGTCTTTCTTGGAGATGATCTGGCCGCTTCCTGGCGAGACCCTGAGTTCCTTCAAGCAGGGTATCGGCGAGCTCTGTGGCCTGGGTGCGGATTCCTTCATGATCTACCCGCTCTTGCTAATCAATAATGTCGAAATGGATCAGCAGAGAGATGAATATGGATTGGTGACCATCGACGATCCCGACCCGAACAGCGAGGCAGAGATCGTCATAGAAACCAAAGACGTCAGCCATACCGAGTACCTTGAAGGACTACGCTTCAGTTATCACGTCACCAGTCTCTATACCGCGCGTGGACTGAGGCACCTTGGCCGGTACCTCGACTCGACAGGTCGCATGGGATTTTCCGAGCTGCTCTCCGCTTTTTCAGACTTCTGCCACCAGGCGTCAGACAACCCCTACTCCGAACACATCGAAGAAACGCTTGCCGCTTCGGGACAGTACAAGTTTAGCTCAGTGGGGGGCATCGCCCACATCGCTTTGCATACCGGCGGCAAGGAATTCGACGATCTTCTTTCGAGTTTTGTCAGATC
>JBCCGX010000348.1:0-8966 GCA_039029035.1 Acidobacteriota bacterium
CTATTCGTAGCGCAACGCCGTGAGCGGATCGACAATCGCAGCTCGCCGCGCCGGCAGGTAGGAGGCGAAGAGCGTGATGGCGAGTAACAACATCGAGACCGCAACAAATGTTGTCAGGTCTGTGGCATCAACGCGGAACAACAGACTCTCGAGAAAGTGGGTGAGACCGAAGGCGCCAACGAGTCCGGCGGCGATACCGACAACCGAGAGGCCCAGCCCCTGGCGCAGCACCAACCAGCTCACCGAGCCGCGATCGGCGCCTAAAGCCATGCGAACCCCGATCTCCTGGGTCCGTTGGCTGACGACGTACGAGACCACGCCGTAGAGGCCTACCGCGCCTAGCAGCAGGGCCACAGTGGAGGCGATCAGCAGCAGCAGCATAGTGAACGAGGTGCGCGCCCGAGAGCGCTCCAGAATCTGCTCCAGAGTGCGGACACTGGCGATCGGCAACTCGGGATCGAGAGACCAGATCGTCGAGCGAACGCTGGCGGCAAGTGCAGACGCTCGACCGCCGGTCCGTACGACGAGATTCATCGAACGAGGGGCAGAGGCATCCTCGTCGGCCCGCGCCGGCGGATTGACCAGCGGGAAGTAGATCATCTCCGTTGGTTCGTGCTCCAAGCCGTCGTCATGGATGCTTCCGACGACACCAACGATGGTGTACCAGTCTCCCTGCGCCGCTTGACCGGAAGTCAACCGTTTGCCCAGTGCGCTTGCCTCGCCCCACAGGTGGCTAGCCAGCGCCTGGCTCACCAGTGCCACCCTGGATCGATTCTGGTGATCGGCATCGTCGAAGACTCGCCCTTCTATCAATGGGATGCGAAGCGCCTGGAAGTAGCCGGGCGCAGCCCTTCGCGTCGAAATGATCCTAGGCACATCATCCGGTCCGAGGGGAAAGTCTTCAAACTCGTGGCCACTGTTGGAGCCGCCGCGAGCCAGGGGCAGGCGGGTCACAGCGCCCGCGGCTTCGACTCCCGGTAGGGCGCGAATCCGCCCCAGCGCCTCAGAGTAAAAAGCTACGGTCTCGTCGACGGTGGGGTATTGCGCCGCCGGTAACGTCAGGCGCATCGTTAGCACTCCACGAGCAGCGAAGCCCGGGTCGACGGCGCGCAGCGCGCGGACGCTGCGGATCATGAGACCGGCGCCGGTCAACAGCATTAGTGCTAGAGCGATCTGGGTGACAACCAGCACATTGCGCGCCCTGTGGCGCGTGCGCCCAGCGGTCGTGCGGCGGCCTCCCTCCTTGAGCGCTGGCCCGAGTTGAGGTCTGGCTCGCAGTGCCGGAAAAACGCCGAAGACCAAGCCAACGAGCAGCGAAATAGCGGCGGTGAACGCCAGAACATTACCGTCAACTCCGATCTCCTCGAGACGCAGAATGCTCTCGGGCCCGATTGCCAAGAGTACGCGGAGGCCGAGAGTCGCCAGGACCAACCCACCGACACCTCCGACGAGGGCCAGCACCAGACTCTCAGCCAAAGATTCGGAGATCAGGTGGCCGCGGTGGGCGCCCAAAGCTGTGCGCACGGCGACTTCGCGCTGACGGCCATCGGCCCGGGCCAAGAACAAGTTGGCCACGTTGGCGCAAGCGATGAGCAGAAGGAAGCCGACCGCGCCGAATAGCAGCCACAAGACCGGACCGACGTCTCCGACCACGTCGTCGGAAAGCGGATGCACAAGGGCCGCGATGCGCGCGTTCTTCATCAGGTCGACTGTGATTTGCTCATCGGGGAACACCTCAGGCAGCCGATGGATCAGCGCCGACAGATCGGCCTCAGCTGCGGCAACGGTTGCGCCGGGCTTCAACCTGGCAATACCCGGGAAGCTAAAGTCACCCACGTTCGGCTCGAGCGGATCGATCTCCATCGGCACCCAAAGCTGAGTCTGCGGTGTCGGGAAGCGGAAGCCAGCCGGCATCAGCCCGATCACCTCGCGCGCCACGCCATCTATCCACAGTCGTCGGCCAAGGATGTCCGGATCCGCACCGAAACGACTTCGCCAAAGAGCGTGGCTAAGAACCACCACGGGTTTGGCCCCGGGCCTCTCATCGCCTTCCTCGAACGTGCGTCCGAGAGCAGGCGCTACTTTCAACACGGAGAAGGTCGACGCCGTGACGTCGGCGGACACAAGCCGCTCCGGCGTCTCTACCCCTGTGAGGTTGACTGTGCTCTCGTCGTAAATTCCGAGTTCCTCGAAGAATCGATTCTCCTGCCGATAGAGCAGGTAACTGGCGGCGGACTGCTCGAACTGAGGCAGATCGATGCCAGGGCCTGTATTCCAGACGCCGACGAGGCGTTCCGGTTCCGAGAAAGGCAGGGGCCGCAGAAGCACACCGTTGACAACGCTAAAGATTGCGCTGTTGGCGCCGATACCGACGGCCAGGGTCACGACCGAAAGAGCGGTGAACATCGGGCTGCGGACCAGCTTGCGAGTCACCATGCGGAGCTGTCGGGCTAGGGTATCCATTTCGGCCTCCAGCTAGGTTCAAGACCGTGCTAACCGTTGTTAGAACGATCGGGAGCTGGCTCTGTTACAGATTTTTCGTTGGGAGTCTCCCCAGGTCCGAGGGCGCTCAAACCGGCGATTCTTGCGATGTTCGCCAGTTCACGAGACCTTGGTTGGGTTGGTTGCTGACGAGAGACCTCGTAACCCAGCGGCCTGATGTCGACCGGCAATCAGGCGGCGTTTCGCTCGAAGCGCAGGGGCGCTGGCCCAGTGTTGGAGCGAGGAGTGGAGGCTGTCTCACGATGCAACACAAAGGCTGAAACTATAGGTACATTTTGTACGTATCGATCATCATGCCACGGGATACCGCGCGGTCGATGCCTGCTACGCCTCTCAAGCTCGAGGTCTTCCACATACTTGTGGCACTTGCAGAGAAGGAACGACACGGCTATAGCCTCATCCAGGCTGTACGTGAACACTCTGATGGAGCGATCCGCCTTCGAACCGGGCCGCTCTACCGGCGCCTGAGACAGCTTCTCGACTCGGGTCTCGTCGAAGAGAGCCCTGATCGCCCTCCGAGCGAGCACGATGACCGGCGAAGACGCTGCTACTACCGTCTCAGCGAGTTGGGACATCGGGTGGTCAGGAGAGAGTGCCTTCGCTTGGCTCGGCTGGTTTCCAAGACGCGGCGGCTCGGCCTGATCGAGTCTCTAGACCCATGAAGCCGACTCTTCGTCTATACCGGGTCTTGATCAAGGTCTACCCCCGAGACTTTCGGACACGTTTCGAGGAAGCGATGTTCGAGACCTTCGACAACGAATGGCGAGAGGTGTGTCTGCGCCCTTGGCCACACAGAATCGTCCTACTTCTGCGGACATTGCAAGACTTGATTGTTCTTGGGCTCGTCGAACACTGGCAGCTGTTCGCGCGCCGAAGCAATCTCAAGCGAACTCTGCCGAGACCCCTTCGCAGATTCGATCGAGGAGTCGTGGAAATGAGTCTCTTAGCTACCGACCTCAAGTCGGCCATTCGGGTACTGCGGAAACGACCGCTGATGAGTGCGGCCGCCATCACCGCTCTGGCGCTGGGAACTGGATTGACGGCGGTAGCGCTCAGCGTCGTCTACGGCACGATGTTCCGGCAACTGCCTTTCGCCGAAGCGACTGATATCGTCGCCCTAAGCTCGGTCACCCCGTCGGCCGAGGCTCGCCCAGGCAGAGTCTCGTACCACGACTATGTCGCTTGGCGCGAGCAGTTGCACTCGTACGAAGGATTGGCCGCTTCGGCAGGGGCCGTCGTCAACCTATCGGATCATGGTGACGGCCCGCCGCACTTAGTTACAGCGGCTCTGATCGAACCAGATGCTTTCAGCTTGCTCCGAGTCGAGCCGCAACTCGGACGCGTGTTCACTCCGGAGGAGAACCGTCCCGGCGGCCCTGGCGTGATCGTGCTCAGCCACGGCCTGTGGCAGAGGCAGTTCGGCAGCGACCCCCGAGTGATCGGCCGCGAGATCCGAGTCAACGTGCGGCGATTCAGCCCCGGTTGGCGCGGTATCGAGCGCATGACGATCATCGGAGTCATGCCGGCCGGTTTCTCGTTCCCGAGGACCCACCAGGCCTGGCTACCGCTACGCCTCGACCTGGAGGGCGTGGAGCGCGGCCAGGGTAGGCTCGATGTCTTCGGGCGGTTGGCACCCGAAGCCAGCCTCACCAACGCCAGACAGGAACTGGAGAGCCTCAGCGGGCGCTTGCGGGCCGAGCTGCTCGTCGGGCCAGACCAAGGTATGCGAGCCGTTGTGGATCCTTACATCGAGCGTTACACCGAGCCTCGGTGGAGACGGATCACATACACGATGCTGGCCGGTGCGGTCCTCGTGCTCCTCGTCGCTTGTGTCAATGTGGCCAACCTCCTCTTGGCTCGAAATTCGATCCGAGGCCGCGAACTGGCGCTGCGCATGGCAGTAGGAGCCAGCAAGGGCAACGTCGTTTCCCTACTGCTGACCGAGGGTTTGATCCTGGCAATGGCTGGCGGCGGCCTTGGAGTTCTCCTCGCCGTTTACGGCGTCCGTTGGTTCGACCAAGCGTGGAACCGATTCACCAATCCGAGTTTCTGGTGGGAGATTCGGCTCGATGCCGTTCCTCTCGGCCTCACGCTCGGCATCATCCTCGCAGCGGGTCTGTTCGCTGGGTTGTTGCCGGCGCTCCAGGCGCCGACCAGGCAACTCCAGCTTGCTTTGCGAGACGGTGGTCGAGGAGCGACGTCTCGGCGATGGACTAGCCTTGGCCAGCGTTTGATCATCGCCGAGATCGCCTTGGCGACAGGCGTCTTGATGGCCACCGGGTTGACCGTCAAGAGTGTCGACAACTTGAGCCGGGTCGACATTGGATCGGATCTGCACAGAGTCTTCACAACCCGCCTGGGGCTTTGGCAGACGGACTATCCGGAGACTTCGGACCGGCAACGCTTCTGGGATCAGTTGATGCTCCGGGTCTCGGCCCGCTCCGGCGTCAGCGACGCGGCACTGGCCTCGGGCTTGCCGATGGACTCGACCTTGGTTCGGCCGGTTGTTCCGGAAGGCTATGACTCGGCGGACGCGGACGAGCGTCCGGTGGCGAACTTTCTGATGGTCAGTCCGAGCTTCTTCCGAATTCTCGGGATTCATGTCGTCGATGGCAGGGATTTCGACTCCTTGGACGGGCATGGCGGAGAACCGGTGGCGATCGTCAATCAAAGTTTCGTGCGGACATTTTTCCCCGAAGGCTCCGCTCTCGGCCGCAGCGTTGTCGTCGGCAACGATGCGACACCGTCGCGGATCGTCGGCGTGGTTTCTGACCTCTACGCTGACGGCCCCGGCAATGAGAGACCAGAAGGCATCTATGTGCCGATAGGCAACCGCGGACCGCTCTATTTGAGCCTCTTGGTTCGTACCCAGGGAGAGGCCGAGGCCATGTTCCCTTCCATCACTGCGGACATTGCCTCCCTCGATCCGCATCTCGCCACATTTCACACCGGCACCGTCGCCAACTTCGTCTTCGAGCGCACCTGGTCCTATCGAGTGTATTCCAGGTTCTATCTGATCTTCGGTCTCGTTGCTCTGTTTCTGGTCACCCTCGGTCTTTACAGCGTTATCTCGTTCCGGGTCAGTCGGCGCACCCAGGAGATTGGAATACGAATGGTTTTCGGCGCCAGCGTCGGCCAAATCATCGGAATGATCGTGCGCCAGGGCGCAGGACAGGTAGGGATCGGCATTGCCCTAGGCTCCATCCTGGCACTGTGGCTGACCCAAGGCCTGCGTGGAATTCTCTTCGAACTCGAAACCTGGGATACTGGCGTCTACTTCGTCATTCTCCTCGTTCTGGCCCTCACCGGACTGGCGGCGAGCCTCATACCGGCCCATCGCGCGTCACAGGTTCACCCCTCCCTGTCGTTGAGATCAGACTAGTCAGATTCCGTCCGATAATGCGGTCGGGCCGCGGCGCTCGGTCCCTTGCGGGCAGCGCTGCGCTAAACTCCGTTGTTCCAATCTTCGAGCTTGGCGCTCCTCGGTGTCTATCGTTTGGCCAGCGCGGCGCACTTACGGGAGCGCGCTGGTGTTGACGGGTCGGCGGAGGCGCCTCAATAGCCCAGAAACGACGCCCAGTCGAACGTTGTGCGTCCAGGCTCGTGGCGGCGGCGCAGATGTTCGACGTTGGCCCACATCTGTTTGTGGTGGCGCCGCTCGTGGGCGGCGAGAAAGCGCAGGAAGTCCATCACCGAGGGCGAGCCGAGGATGGGGTGCTCGAAGCCGAGGGTGCCGTAGTCGAAGTGCGGGTGCCGGCGAAAGAAGGTCTCGATGTTGCCGAGGGATTGCTCGAGCTCGGTGCGCAACTGCCCGGTCGGCGTGAGTCCGCGCGGCACCGTGGCCGGCGGTGCGTCGACCTCGACGACACGGTTGCGCGCCATGAGCTCGCGCAGCTGGGTCGGCGCCGCTTTGGTGAGGTAGGAGAAGGGCAGCACGACCAGCGGCTCCACCGCCTTGGGCAGATAGCGGAAGGACAGCGGAAAGTAATCCAGGGAGCGCCTGAGGATCGGCGGCTTGCCCGCCTGGGTCCGCTCCACGAGGGTGCGCAGCTCTTTGAGAAAGAACCGATCGGTCAGCAAGAGATGTTCGGCGACCTCGGCGATGCTCCAGCGGCCGGGTCCCGGCGAGTACTCCAGGTGCTCCTTGCCCTTCGCCAGGCGCTCTAAGAAGATCAGCGTGGTCTGCCGCGCCTGGCGGCAGAGCAGCAGGATCTCGCCGAATTGCAGCGTCTCGGTGAGCGGCTCGACCGCGAGCTGGATCGACTTCGCGATCCTCACGAGGCGGCGATCGAGCTCCGCTCCTTCGAAGTCGCACAGGGGTTTCTGCGGATTGTTGACCGCCTGGTACTGGCTGATCGGCGTCGCCTCGACCAGGCTCGGCCGCAGCGCGATCCACAGGATGAGAACGCCATCGTCTTCGGCACTACGGAGGAATGGGCCGAGCTCTTCTTCGTGAATGAAGTCGGAATTCAGGAAGTGATCGCTGACCAACAGGATGGCGACCTTGGCCGACGCCATGGCGCCACGGATCTCGTCGTACCAGCGCTGGCCTGGGCGGATCCGTTGATCGGACCAGATCTTCAGCCGGCCGTGACGCTCGAGAGGCCGTAAGTGCCGACGCAGCGGCTCCAGGAACTCGGCGTCTTCGTGGCTATAGCTGATGAAGGCATCGACTCGTGTGGGCATCCTCTAGAGGATACCGCGGTTGGCACGGGTTGGGTTTCTGGGTTCTTCCGGCCTCGGACAGCCCAGGGAATCAGCGATCAGGGTGCCCCAGTCCACTGACCCGGACCGCCGGACTCGAAGCCATCGACGAAGATCTCGTTCGCGCCACAGAGCTGCGGCTGGCTTTCACACAGCCCTTCGAGCAGGTCGACCACGCCGTTGCCGTCGAGATCGACGTTCTGGCCGCTCAGGTTGGTCGGCGACTCGAGGGCGAGATTGGTGGTCGAGCCGACGCTGCCATCGTGCGGTGCATGGCAGCCGGCGCATTGGCGTATCTCGCCGGCACGCAGCTCGGTGCCGAAACGCTCGCGGACGATGACGTTGCCGCCGGCATCGAGCAGCTCCCAGGTCAGCGGTGTGTCGGCTGGCACCACCACCGCGAACGAGTCGTCGGACGCCACCGGCGCGGTGCCGATCACTTCGGTGTCCGGATCGTCCCAGGGGTCGAAGGCACCGGTACCGCCGGCGTCGATCTGCAGATCGTGGGTGTTGGGGCTGCGGACGTCTTCCCGCAGCAGGCGGATCTCAGTCACCTGGCCGGGGGACGGGGTGCCCTGGCTGTCGTCTTCGCGCAGGGTGACGTCGAACGCGTTGATCATCGCGTAGGGGTACTGCGGCTTCATCTCGCCCATCGCCAAGGCGGGTGGGGTGCGGGCGAGGACCTCGACAGCTTGCAGACTCCACAGTTCGGGATCTTCGTACAGTAGCTCCGGGTCGGAGCCGTCGCCGTTCATGATCCAAAGCTGGAAGGGTAAGGGGCCGTCCCGCGCCTCCAACAGGCCCGGCGCGAAGCTAGCGACGATACGGCCGTCTGCCAAGGGCAGGGGCGAGCGCCAGAACCCTTCCTCCTCGCCATCGACCGGTGGGGGTGAGCTCGATGACCTGGTCCTCGTTCTGGTTCGGCTGCGGTTCCATCAGCACCAGCTGCGCCCCTTCGAAGGTGTGGAAGTCACCGGGCACGAAGATCAGGCGATCGGGCGAGAAGCTGCTGAGCTCCTGGGTGTCCTCGGAGCCAAAAGTGCCGACGAAAGTCCCCGGAACATCGGGTCGCTCGCGGACCTCGACATAGCCCGGGGTGAAGTCTTCTAGGGTGTGGGCACCGAAGAGCGGATGATCGAGACCGCTGCCATCGGCGAACACCTTCCACAGCAGGAAACGGTTGACGTCGAACGCTTCGTCGTGCTCATCGTCCATGGTCAGCCGGCGATCGTGGAAGTCCCATTGGGTCATGTAGATCATGCCGTCTGCGCCGAGCACCGGGTTGAGGTGCCCGGCGGTGTTGACCTTGAGCACCTCGACGCCGCTGCCATCGGCCGCCATTACCGCCAGCTGCGCAGTCGGCACATTCTCATAGCCGTCGGACCAGCGTAAGCGATCGGTGGTGAGGAGGATCCGCCCGTCCGGCAGGTAGCCCGGATCCATGTCGTTGTAGGTACCGTCCTGACTGACTCGCCGCAGGCCGCTGCCGTTGATACCGACCTCGTAGACCTGCCAGGTGGCCGTATCCGGGCCGATGCGCATGGCAAAGACGACACGGGTCGCGTCGAAGGAAACTTCCGGATCGCGGACCAAGACGTCATTCCGATTGGTGAGGTTGATCACGGAGCCGTTGGGATCCAGCCGGTAGAGATTGCCGCGCAGCACCGCTTGCGGATCGTTCGGGATCTCGTATTTGACAAAGACCAAGGGGTTGTCGATCGGCAGCTGGCCGAACGCCACCGGCGCGAGCGCAAAGGTCA
>JBCCGX010000349.1:0-8958 GCA_039029035.1 Acidobacteriota bacterium
AGAGACCCAGGGTGCCCGCACCCGGCTGATCGCGACCGACGGCGTCTTCTCCATGGACGGCGACATCGCCAAGCTGCCCGAGATCTGCGATCTGGCGGAGAAGTACGATGCTCTGGTGATGATCGACGAATGCCACGCCACCGGTTTCTTTGGCGCCACCGGCCGTGGCACCCCTGAGCACTGTGGGGTCGAAGGGCGGATCGACATCATCACCTCCACCCTCGGCAAGGCTTTGGGTGGCGCCTCCGGCGGCTTCACCTCCGGTCGCCAGGAGATCGTCGACCTGCTGCGGCAACGGTCGCGGCCCTATCTGTTCTCCAACACCCTGGCGCCGACGATCACCTGCGCCTCGCTCAAGTGCCTGGAGATCTTGAGCGAGACCTCCGATCTGCGCGACAAGCTGCACGCCAACACCCAATGGTTCCGCGGCGCCCTGACTGACGCCGGTTTCGACATCACCCCCGGCGAGCACCCCATCGTGCCGATCATGCTGGGTGACGCCCGACTGGCGGGCGACATGGCGGCGGACATGTTGGCGGAAGGCATCTATGTCATCGGCTTCTCGTTCCCCGTCGTGCCCAAGGGCAAGGCACGCATCCGCGTGCAAGTCTCCGCGGCACACGATCAGGAGCACCTGGAGCAGGCGGTGGAGGCCTTCGTCAAGGTCGGCCGCAAACATGGCGTGGTCGACTGATCGATCGCTGGCCAGCGAAGAAAACCCGCCGTCGAGCGTACCGTTCCGAGTCGGCAGTTGAATCGAGCACGACTCGGGACGAAAGGAGCAACGCATGGCAGGTATCGGTGGAGCCGCGGGAGGCGTGGCTGCGGCAGCGATCGCGATCCAACGCAAGAAGATTCTCAAGACCTTCCGCCAGTTCGGCGCCGTCTCCGTCGAGACCGCGAGATCCAGCCAGGACCTCGCCGTGCGGCGCTCACTGCTCTTCCGCCGCATGGTGCGGACCGGCGTAGTGGTCGACTGCGGCGACGACCACTACTACCTCGATGAAGTGGCCGAGGCGAGAGAGCGCCAGCGTAGGCTGCGCTTCGCGCGGTGGCTGGTGGCCGCGATGACCCTGGCTTTCGTTGTCGTCCTGGTGCTGGAGACAATGTAGGGTGGAGACAATGTAGAGTGGGTCTCACCATGGAGCCAGATGCCGCCACTCGCTGCCCCAGGTGCAACGCTCGGCTGACCGCCGAACGCATCGAAGAGCCCCTGGCGAAGCTCGATACCTTGCGCTGCGACGAGTGCCAGGGGCGCTTCCTCGACCCCCGACAGCTCGAGATGATCGAGGAAACGGTCGAGCCGACTTTGGTGGAGATTCGGCGCATCCCGACATCGTCGGATCAGCAGGTAAGTCTCCCTTGCCCGGTCTGTCCGTCTCATCCGGTGATGGAAAAATTCGAGCACCATCGGGATCACAAAGTGGTCCTCGACCGCTGCCGGCAATGCCGCGGCATTTGGCTTGACGGCGGAGAACTGCGAGCCATCCGTGAGGAGAGCTTGCCGGTTTTCCTCGCCAACACCGTGCAGTACTTCTGGGAGATTCTCCGGTCGTAAAGGCCCGAAGGAACTTTTCACGACCTCGGGCGTTGCAACGGTTGGACTCTGCCGAAGGCGGCGCGCCTACGGCGGACTTGCTATTCGCCAACCTCGACTCGGACCCAGGAGGACTCGAAGCATGTGGAATCGGAGGCTCGGAATTCTCGCTAGCCTGGCGTTGCTTGCTGGCGGCTGGCTCACCGCTGTCGCATTGGCTGCCGAAGAGGAGGACATCAACGTCCGAGTGCAGAAGAAAATCGCCATCGACTGCGATGACGGCGATTCGGATTGCGGTCACCGCTTGATCTTCATCGACGACGATAGCGTGGTTAAAAGGCTACGCCTCGCGGGACCCAACATCGTCTGGTCTGACGCTCATCGGGCGCTGACCCACCTCGTGCACCACGACGGTAAGGGCGGCTATCTGGGAATCATGCTCTCCGAGCTGACGCCGGAGCTACGCGGCCATTTCGGGGTCACCGAAGACGCCGGCGTGATGGTCTCGAAAGTGGTCGACGACACCCCGGCGAGCCGTGCTGGCCTTCTCGTCGGTGACATCATCACCGCTGTCGACGGCGAGGCGGTGCGCTCGAGTCGGAGCCTGGCCAGAGCCATTCGCCGACACGAAGAGGGCACCATCGTCGACCTCGAGGTTTTTCGCGACGGCCAGGTGCAGATCCTGAGCCCGGCCATCGAAGAGCGAACGGGCGGCGGCCAGGCCTTCAGAATCCACTGTGGCGACGACGAGGACTGTGATTTCGACATCGATTTCGATTTCGACTTCCACCACGACTTCAACTTCGACTGCGGCGGCGAGCGCTGCAACGTCGAGATCGACTGCGACGACGGCGACTGCAAATGCCTCATCGATGGCGAAGAAGCCGAGTGCAGGGATCTGCGCCAATTCAACTTGCGCGACTGAAATCGCCAGATACCTGCAATCGACAGACGACCGACCGCCACCGGCCGGGCTGACTCAGGGCCCGGCGATGAGGTCGCGCGTCAGGTCTTGGGGGCCGCCCTCGCGACAGACGATGTCGTCCTCGATCCGAATGCCGCCGAGCGGGATCAACTGTTCGACCAGCTGCCAGTTCACTGCATCGCGATTGTCGCCGTCGCGCAGGGGGTCGAGCAAGGTGGGGGTGAAGTAGATCCCCGGCTCGATGGTCACCACGTGGCCCGGCTCGAGGATCCTGGTGCAGCGCAAGAAAGGATACGCCTCCGGTGGCGGCACCGTGCCGCCCTCCGGCCCCGCCTGATGGCCGCCGACATCATGCACCTGTAGGCCCATCTGGTGGCCGACACCGTGGGGTAGGAAGGTCTGGGTGACACCGCGCTCGAAAGCTTCCTCGGCGCTCGTCGTCACCACGCCGGTGGCGGCGAGCAGCCGCGCCACCGCGTGGTGGGCTTCGACGTGGATCTCCAGGTAGGGCCGCGCCGAAGTCACCATGGCGACAAGATCGCGCTCCAGGGCGTCAACACCCCGCAACAACTCCAAGAACACCGGGTGGACATCGGGCTGCGCCCAGGTGCGGGTGATATCGGCGGCATAGCCTTCGTAGACCGAGCCGGCATCGAGCAAGAGCACTTGGCCCGGTGCCGCTTCGGCACCGCGCTTACCCTGGTAGTGCAGGATGGCGCCTTTGTGATCGAAGGCGACGATATTGCCATAGGGCATATCGAACTCCATCCGATCGGCCGCTTGCAGGTAGGCCCAGTGGACCTCGCGCTCCGTGCCGCCAGCCAAGAAGACCTCGCGCGCCTTCTGGTGACCGGCCGCGGCGCTCTCGGCCGCAGCACGGATGGCGGCGATCTCGTGCTCAGTCTTGTAAGCCCGGAGCCAATCGAGCGGTGCCATCAATGCGTCCGGCTCGATCAGCTCCGGCGGGATGTCCGCCTCGGCGGCGGCTTCCGGCGAGCTGCCGGCGTAGGCGATACGCTCGAGCGGCCCGGTCACCCCGGTGACCTGATCGAAGGTCTGCACCTCGACCAGGTCGACATGCCGTTCCCAATAGGACTCCGGCGGTAGCGAGGTGTCGTACCAATAGTCTGTCGGCCGCACGCGCACCACCAAGGGCTTGCGGCCAGGCCGCGCCAGAACCACATGCTCCGGGCCCTCGAGGGGCACCCAACGCCGGAAGTGTGGCGTCGAACGAAAGCAAATGAGCTCGTCGTCGCGGTGGTACGTCGCCTGCCGACCGGAGTGGAACAGCACGCCGTCCAGCGCCAGGCCTTGGCGGCCGGCATGCTCCAGGGCTTCGCCCAGGGAGCGGTCCAGGATCTCGAGATGGTCGCGGTAGTGTTTGCCGTCGCTCAAAGCCTGTCCTCCGGTCGCTCGGTTGGGCTCGGTCAGGGTGATCGTGAGAGCGAATCTAGCAGAGTTGCCAAGGTCCTATCGCGTCTTTATCGCACCGTCGCGACCCAGGCTTCGAATCGACGATCGAGCTCGGGCCAGCCGGCGCCAAGAGCCTCCATCAGAACCTGAGGCGAGTAGACCACCTCGCCGGCAGCGAGTTGGTGAAGGAAACTACGAAACCCGGTAGCCAGCTGCGGCTCGCTGAGCAGAAAACGAACGAAGAGAGCACTCTGCTCGTAGTCGAACGAGACGACGCCCTGGTCGAACGCACTACGTCGCTTGGCCACCAGGCGCTCCAGGCTGCCGACCCGATCCGCCGCCAAAGCCTCGCGCAATCGCTCGGCTTGCGCTTCGCTACCCTGGATTCCGGTCAGAGCCTGAAAACCCTCTGCCGTGGCCGTATCACCGATCCCGTCGGCAAGCCCTTCCGACATCCACGGCGGCAGGTTGACGCCAAGGGCGCGGCGATTGAGCAAATGGGTGAGCTCGTGAGTCAGGGTCGAAAGGAAGGCCTCGAACGGCTGATCCCCAGTGTAGAACACCGCCAGCCCACGGGCACCCAGGGCATAGCCGGCATAGCCCAGAGGCACGCCGCCCTGGCTGGCAAAGGCGCGGTAGTCGCTCGCCTCGGCGAAGAGAATGATCGCTTCCGCTGGCTCACCTAGGGGCCGAACGCCGTAGCGCGCCAGGTAGAGATCGTCTAGCCCCGAGGCCAGGCGGGCACAGGCATCGAAGAGTCGCCGATCACTGACATCGGTGTAGAGCGGATAGGGGCCACAGACCTCGCGGCGCTCGCCCGAGCCGAGCAAGACGCGGGCAGACGCTAGGAGCTTCGCGTCCGGTTGCTCGGCCTGGCGACCCCGCCTCGCAGGGGCATCGTCCACACTTGGGGCCGGTTCGACGGAAGCTGTCGGCTCGACAGGCACCGATTCAGCAGGTCGTTCCCCACTCGGGCGGCAGCCGAGGCCGAGAGCACCCAAGAGGGCCAACATCACAAGACCAGCATCCCGCATCGGCCATCTATTCTAATCGAGGGATGTGGTGGCCTCACCTACTGCTAATTTTCTAGCATTTACCATTGACGCGACCAACTTCAAGTGCTAATTTAACAGCAGTTCAGATCGCTGCCGCCGCTAACGTGACGCCTCAGCAACCGCGGCCAAGCAGCAACTGCTCCCAAGCGAACGAGCTCGGAGGTCGAAGCATGTCGAGATCGAGAGAGGACGGCCTCTCACGCCGCGAGCGCCAGATCATGGATGCGATCCATCGCCGCGGCAAGGCCACCGTAAACGAGGTCCTGGCAGAGATACCGGATCCGCCGAGTTACTCGGCCGTCCGGGCGACCTTGGGAATCTTGTACGACAAAGGCAAGCTGCGACGGAAGAAGAACGGACGCCGCTTCGTCTACTCACCCACCGTCACGCAGAGTACGGCCCGGCAATCGGCCTTGCGCCACGTTCTCGCGACGTTCTTCGACAACTCCACCGAGCGCGTCGTTTCGACCTTGCTCGACATGAAGGCGGCCGAGCTCGACGACGACGAGATCGAGCGCATTCGCCGACACATCGACCAGGTTCGCCAGGGAGAAGACTGACATGGCGGCGGAATGGACCGACACCGTGGCTGCGGGGCTCTTCGTCGTATCCGTCAAGGCCACTGTCGTCCTGGCGCTGGCTATCGCGTTGAGCAAAATCCGGCGATGGAGTGCCCGAGCGCGCTACGATCTGTGGAGCACGACCCTGCTCGGCCTTCTCGTGCTGCCGATCCTGGTGGCGGTGCTCCCTGCCTGGCACATCGACTTGCCCTGGCCGGGGATCGCTTCGCCCGAGTCCATGGCGAAGATCGAGGCTGCGACGGGGCTCGAGGCTGGGCAAGGCCCACCACTCTCCGAGCCGGTCTCGCAAGCCGGCACGTGGGCTCCCCTGGCGCCTGTCGAGGGCATCTCTCAGAGGACCACCAAGCGTTTAGACGGGCTGCGTCTGGTGGTGGTTCTCTGGTCTGCCGGGGCAGTGGCGACCCTACTCTGGCTCTTGACGGGCCTCGCCCGAGTCGAACGTTTCGCCTACCGCGCCGAGCCCCTGACCGGAACGCGTTGGCAGAGCTTGCTGCACCGCGCCCAACGCCGGGTGGGGTTCCCGCGCCCGGTGACTCTGTTGAAGAGTGCGCCGATCGCCTCGCCGATGACCTGGGGACTCCGGCGACCGGTGATCCTCTTCCCCACCGGTGCCGAGGCATGGTCGGACGACTGCCTCGACGTGGTCTTGACCCACGAGCTGCTCCACCTGCGCCGCGGCGATTGGCTCCTGCAGTTGATCGCCCAGGCGACTTGCGCCGTGTACTGGTTTCATCCCCTGGCTTGGCTCGCGGCCCGACGCCATGCCGACGAGCGCGAGCGCTCCTGCGACGATGCCGTCGTCGCCCTCGGCACACCGCCCTCCGCCTATGCCAGCCATCTTCTCGAAATCACCCAATGCCTGAGATCCCGTGCAGCCGGTCCCTCGATCGCCCTGCCGGTCATTCGCCGCAGCCAACTGGAGAGACGCATCATGCAAATTCTGAACACCGATCACTTCGACTCCAAAGCTCCCGGAGCCCAAACCCCCGGTCTTCTCGTCGCGATGAGTCTCTTCGTCCTCGTTGCCGCCTCGATCGAGCTCGGGCCGGGGACCACCGCCGAAGAGTCCGGCGCAGAGACAAGCCTCGACTCGACCTTCCACTCCGGAGCGAAAGACAACTTCACCTATCAGATTCTCGAGAGCCCCGAAGGCGATCCTGCAGCGGGCCATGACATCAGCCTGCGCCTTGTCGGGCGCGGCGCAATCGACCTGCAGGACGCGACACTTTCCCTGCAGCCGGGTGCTGCGCTCGAGATCGAGACGGAGCACGAGGCGACGGTTCAGCGACTGCAGATCACCCGCAACGATCAGGGCAAGCTCGTCTACGTTTGGACCCTCGACGGTGAGGAACGCCCTTTCGATGCAACGGGCCAGGCGTGGCTCGACACGACCTTGCGCCTGGTCTCGAGCTACATGGAGATCGAGAAACTGCACGGCCGCGAGAGCTCGCTGAACGGCAAGATCAGCACCCTGCACGGCCAACGGAGCGACCTCGCCGGCCAGATCAGCAGCCTGCGCGGCCAGCAGAGTGCCCTACGTGGCCAGATCAGCAGCCTGCGCGGCCAGCAAAGCGCCCTGCGTGGCCAGATCAGCAGTCTGCGGGGTCGGCAGAGCACACTGCGCGGCCTGATCAGCCACCTACAAGGTGAGATCAGTCGACTGCTGGCGGAGAAACGTCGCCGGGTGCGTGCCGGTGCCGGCGACGAGGAACAGTCCAAGACCTTGGCCGAGGCCAACGCTGCGATTGACCTGCAGATCGCGCTTCTCAGAGGGCAACTCGAAGACGTGGCGGCAGAGCTCGAGGCCCAGGGAACTGATGAGAAAGTCGAGCGGCTCCAAGAAAAAGCCACTTCAGGTGAGCTCGAGCAGCGCGTTCAAGCCCTGCAAGAGAAGCTCGATGCCTTCGATGTTACCGGGCACGTGCAGGCCATCGAACGCAAGATCGAAGCGCTGCAGATCGACCGCCGGACTCAAGAGCTGGAGCAAGAGATCGAAGCCCTGAACGTCGACGAGCGGGTCGCAGAGATCCGACAGCAGGAGATCGAACCGACGCGTCGCGCGCTCGAATCTCACCTGGGGGAGCTGGCCGAGCAGTAGGACGAGACGCTCAGCAACAGCACTCAGTTGATACCATCGCACCGTGACTCCCGAGGTGCGTGACATCCCTATCGAGGCCAGCGATGGTTGCCGCTCGGTCGCCACTCTCTTCCGAGATCCAGCCTCGGCCGACGACGCCCCGGTCGTCGTCTGTTTTGCTGCCATGGGGGTGCGAGCGTCCTACTACCGGCCGTTTGCCGAGGCACTGTGTCGTACCGGCTACGACGTCGCCACGGTCGATCTCAGGGGCCTCGGTAGCAGCTCGGTGCGTGCCGGCTGGCAATGCGACTTCGGCTACCGCGAAGTGGTCGAGCTCGACTTTCCGGCCGCCATCGCGACCGTCCGGCGGACATTGCCCGATCGCCCGATCTATGCCCTGGGACACAGCCTGGGAGGCCAGCTCGCGTGCCTGTACGCTGCCGCCCACCCCGGCGAAGTGAAAGGCATCGTCTTGGTGGCTTCGTGCTCCGTGTACTACCGCAACTGGACCTTCCCGCACAGCGGATTCGTCTTCGGCTTCGCCCAGTCGGCCAACCTCCTCGCCAAGGTGTGGGGGTTCTTCCCCGGCTACCTGGTGAAGTTCGGCGATCGTGAAGCCCGGCGGCTGGTGCGCGATTGGTCCTTTCAAGGGCGCACGGGCCGCTATCAGGTTGACGGTTCGAGTCACGACTATGAGGCGCTGCTGAGGGGCTCGAGACATCCGATCCTGGCTCTCTCCTTCACCGACGACACTTACTGCCCCGAAGCCGCCGTCGCCCATCTCCTCGCCAAAATGCCCGAGGCACCCATCAGCCATCTCCACCTCTCGCCCAAAGAGCTCGGGCGTTCGTCGGTCGGGCACTTCGGCTGGGTCAAACGCTCGGACGGTGTGGTGCCGCGGATCGGGCAGTGGCTACAGTCCGAGCCCGGGCACACTGCACGCGCCCGTGCCTAAATGCGCCAGCGACCGACGCTCAGGCTGGCGGCCGGCGTGGCGACCAGGCGTCGCGCAAAGTTTGCATCACCCCGGGGTGGCGCATGGCGAAGTCGCCGTAGTCGCGCGAGCCCGGCATCCACTTCCACCAGAACATGCCGTGGATGAACGACTCGCTCTCGATGCGCTCCAGAGCGATACTCATCAGACGACGTTGCAGCGCCCGATTCTCGGGGTTGTCACGACTCTTCGTCTTCCACGGCTCGCGGGCGGCATCGGGCGACACATCGTAGCCGATCTCGGCGAAGAGCACCGGCTTGTCGTGGCGCTGGGAGAGGCGACGCAAACGATCGAGGGGTGCGTCCCAGCCACGACGAATCGCCTCATCGGTCGGATCGGTCTCGTGGCTGAGCGGAAAGTAGGCTTGCACACTGAT
>JBCCGX010000350.1:0-8943 GCA_039029035.1 Acidobacteriota bacterium
CTTCCGGCAGCTCGGTCGACTGGACGATCTCAATGGCCGATGCGGTCCACCGCTCCTGGCGATCATAGGCCGCCTGTCGTGCCCGCATCACCTCCAGGCCGCGCTCGTTGCCGGTGGCTTCGGCGTCGCGGACGATTTTGCTTTGCATTCGGGCAGCCTTGTCGAACTCGCCGTTGGCGGCGAAGGCCATGGCGACGGTCTCCGCCACCAGCGGAATCTTCTGCACCTGGTAGACCTGGACCGCGAGGTCGAGCGCCAAGGCGCCGTCGCGTACCGACTCGTCCGGTGCCGAGGCAAGAACCCGGGCCAGGAGGTGGGCCTGCTGGCCGTCGCGCGGCAAGGCGACGAGCCCTTCTTCGAGCTTCGCCCGCGCTTCGCTCCACCGCCCGAGCAAGAGTAGGGCGGTCACCTCGCCGCGGCGCGAGGCGGCGTCTTGGGGATTGACCTGCACCAATTTCGCGAACTCGACTCGCGCCTCTTCGAAGCGCGACAGGCCAGCGTAGAGCCGCGCCAGGGCAAACCGGGCACCATGCAGCTCGGGCGCCAGCTTCAGGGCTTCCCTGTACTTGGCCTCAGCCCCCTCCTGATCGCCTTCGCGGCTCAGTTTGAAGGCTTCGCTGGCGATCTCGTTGCCACGATCCAAAGCCGCCTTGTCTTGCGCTTCGGCCGTGGCGCCGAAGAACAAAAAGAGTCCCAGGACGGCCGGGAAAAGCTCTCGGTTGACTCGCCTCATCATGACCTCCGTTGAATCCTCGACAGGCGGGGTATCCGCTTCGCGGGTTGCTCGATCTCATCCTGCGATCGAGCTTGCTCCCGCCAGGATTCGAATAATTGCGTCGGGTGAGGTCGCGCGCCAGGGCTGCCCGCCTTCATAGGCGTCCAGAGTCGCCCGCAGGCGCGAGGTATCTCCGGCGCCACCTTGTTGTATGACTGCTACCAGCTGCCGCTGTAGCTCCAGGGCTTCCTCGAACTGGCCTGCCTCGGCATAAGCCATCGCCAGGGTCTCGGCGGTCGCCGGCTCGCGGCGCGCAGCGAAGACCCTGCTGGCGAGTTCGACCGCCAGCTGACCGCTCCGTACGCCGGGATCGGGAGCGGTTGCCAAGAGCCGAGCCAAGGCATGCGCCATCTGACGATCCCGCGGCATGACGGCGAGCGCCGAGCGGAGCTTCTCCCGCGCCGCGCCGTAGCGTCCTTGCAGCAGTAGCGCCGTGACTTCACCGCGCCGCGCCGGCGCGTGCAGCGGCTCGGCCTCGATCACCTTGGCAAAACCTTCGAGAGCCTCGTCGAAGCGCCCGAGGTGCCCTAGGATCTTCGCCAGCTCGTACCGGGCATCGATATGGTCCGTCGCGATGGAAAGGGCTTCGCGATAGCTCTTCGCTGCGCTTTCGAACTGTTGGTTGCTGGTCGCCTGACGCGCTTCGCTGATCAGCAGATTGATCCTCTGATCCGCCTCCAGCGAGTTGCCGGCGAGCTTCTGCCGTTGCGATTTCGCCTCCGAGGCCTCCCCCAGATAGTCCAACGCGTCGGCATAACGGGCCCGGACTTCAGGATCGTCCGGGCTCACCGCGATGGCTTGCTCGAACGTCGCCAGCGCTTCTTGCGGGCGTCGCAAGTTGATCAGGGCGGTGGCCCGTTTGACCAGCAGGTCGGCGTGCTCCGGCTGCCGCTCGACCAGAAAATCATAGTGTTCGAGCGCTTCTTCGACTCGCCCGGAGCGGGCTAGCGCGTTGGCCAGCTTGAAGCGCGGATCCAGCCTTTCAGGGTCGATCTCGAGGGCCATCTGGAAGTGCTCGATCGCGTCCTGTTCTCGGCCATGCAGAACTTCGAGGCCTCCCATCACACGGTAGATCTCGGCATGCTCGGTGCGGTCTTGCTCGGCATTGCCCTTGGTCGCCACCTGCAAGGCGGTGTCGAGCTGCTCCAGAGCGCCATCCAAATCGCCCAGCTTTTCGAGCGCGAAGCCGAGCGCTTTGTGGGCCATGAAATCGCTCGCATCGATATCGAGAGCCTTGCGGTACAGGGTTGCGGCCTGATCCCAGCGCTCGGCGTTCATCGCTTCGGCGGCACGCACGAGATAGATCTCGGCGCTCTGGCCGAGCTCGATCAGAGAAAGCAGCAACGGATCCTTGACTTGCACCGGGGCATCGCCGCCTTGCTCGAGGTGCGTCCGAGCGTCATCCAGGCGGCCCAGGCTGCGGTAGGACAAACCCAACGCATGGTGCACGCTGGCGGCGGACGGTTGAATCTCGAGAGCGCGTACGAAGTGGTCCACCGCGACTTCGTGCTGACCAGCCGTCGCGGCGACCCTGCCGAGCCCGTCAAAGGCAGCGGCTGATTCGCTGTCCAGCTCGAGAGCCTGGTCGAAGAGCGTCTTGGCTGCCGACGGTTCGCCCATCTCCAGTCGCGTCTGGCCGAGCCGTAAGAGGGCGGCTTGATGCTCCGGTGAGATCTCCAAAGATTTCTGCAGCTCGGCGACCGATTCCGGCAAGCGGCCCTCCATCTTGAGCACGTAGCCGAGGAGGTAGGGCCAGCGATAATCCTCCGGCGCCAGCAGCTTGGCGTTCACAAAGCTGACTTCGGCCGCACCGACGAAGCCATAGGTGAAGTAGAGCAGCCCGAGGTCACCCATCGCTTCAGCGAGCTCTGCTGAGTTCGTGTCCGCGCTCTGGCGAAGTTTTTCGACCGTGCTCTGCTGGGCGGTAATCTGCTCACGAACCGCCGTCTCGGCGCCGGCCAGATCCGGCTCGGGGACGACGAGCAGATCCGAAGTATTGCTCTCGGTGGGTTCTTCGGGGCTTGCACAGGCAACGCAGAGCCCGAGCAGGACCGGAAGTATTAGCCTGAACCATTTCATGTGCGGGTTCCTGGGGCGTTGCCAAATCCGGGGCGTTTGCCGACTCAGTCGACCGTATCAGCGTCTATCGCGCGGCCCTCGCCTTGCTTCAAGGTGGTGTAACCGTTGATCGACAGGTCGAGCCATTCCTCAATGGATCCGTCTGGCCACTCGATTCGGATTTTTTCGATCGAGGTCGACTCGCCCAAGCCGAACAGGATTCTCGGGTCGTTCGCCGCCGCGAAGCTTCCATCCGTATGGACTCTTCGCCAGATCGGCGGCAGCCCCTGGCGCAGAACCGCCACTCGAGCACCCAGCATATCGCGTCGGCCATCGGCTCCCAAGAGTCGCAATCCGAGCCAGCTCTGCTCTTGGCCGAGCTGATTGACCAGAAGCCGCGCCGGACCGCTGTTGTTGACGATCACGAGATCGGTGTCGCCATCGTTGTCGAGATCGCCGTGCATGGCACCGCGACTCACTTCCGACAGCTCGAAGGCCTCTCCGGCTTCTTCGGTCACTTCGGCGAAACGGACGGCCCCGCCGGAGGCACCTGCCTCAGAACCCAGGTTTCGGAAGAGCTGGTTGGGCTGATGGACGGGAAAAGGGTCGTTCTGGCGTGCCAGCGCCTCGATCTTCTTGACCGCGCCGCTGACCGCGACTAGATCGAGCCAGCCGTCGTTGTCATAGTCCAGCCAAGCGGTGCCGAAAGTGGTGAAGAGGCGGCTGGGCGCTCCGAGGCCCGTGGCAATCGTCGAATCGTCGAAGATCCCGCGGCCATTGTTCGAATACAGGGTATTGGTCTCACTGGTGAGATGGGCCATGAACAGGTCGAGATCCCCGTCGCCATCGAAATCCCCCGCGTCGACGCCCATGCTGGCCTCCGCCTTGCCGTTGGCATTGACCGAGCAGCCGGCCAGCAAGGCTTCATCGGTGAAGGTGCCGTCGCCGTGACTGATCCACAGGTTGTTGGGCTGCGAATCGTTGGCGACATAGATATCGGACCATCCGTCGCCGTTGAAATCGGCGGTGACCACACCGAGGGCGCCGCCGAAGCCAGAAGTGATGCCAGCTTCGGCCGTCACATCGACGAAGGTGCCGTCGCCGAGATTGCGAAAGAGGCGATCCGGCTCGGAGCGGAAGGCCCCGGGACCGCAGTAGTCCAAGGCACCGATGAAGTCGCGGCAGATCGTTCGATTGACCAGGTCCGCGGCGATGTAGTTGCCGACAAAGAGATCGAGCAGTCCGTCACGGTCGTAGTCGAAGAACGCCGCGGCGACGCTCCAGCGGGGATCGTCGACCCCGGCCGCCGCGGTGACGTCGGTAAAGGAAGGCTCGTCATTTCCGTTCCCGTCACCACCTTTGTTGCGCAACAGTTGATTGGACCCGAAGTTGGTCACATAGAGGTCGACCCAACCATCGTTGTCGAAATCACCCGTCGCGACGCCCATGCCATAGAGCGAAGCCTCGAACCCTGCTTCCGCCGTGACATCGGTGAAGCGCAGCTCGGCGGTACTGTCTTCACCGACCTGAAGATCGTTGCGATAGAGGCGATCGGTCAGGGGCAGAGGGTAGCTCGGCTGAAAGATCGCGTCGTCGATCGTTTTGCCTTCGCCGAGCATCGTGCCTTGCACCAGGTAGATGTCGAGATCGCCGTCGTTGTCATAGTCGATCAGCGCGCCACCGGAACCGGTGACCTCAGCCATGTAAAAGTCGCCCGACATGCCGTTGAACTGGGTGAACTCCAGACCCGCGTCGACCGCGCGGTCGACGAAGATCGCTTTGCTCGGCGCCCCGGTCGCAGGATTGTTCGCGACGGGCGAGGACTCGTCGCCGTTCGGTGACGAAGGGGTCTGTGACGACGGAGAGTCTCCGCCACACCCCAAGGCGAGACCCAGAACCAGCCAGCAAGCCTTCGCCGCAAGGCGCGGTGGCCACCTCACCGCAGATCGGTCTCGGCGATCGGCGGCTGCAGCTGACCGTCGGACGCGACGGGCTCGAAAACGGAGGCCTGGCAACACACGGCGATAATCTAGCACAGCTCCTCGGTACAGCACGTTTGATGCCTTCGCGCCGGCTTCCCGCGCGCCTTCATACGGGCCTTGCGCGCCCTTCACACCGCAGCACCAAATGCCGTATACTGCGGACGGTCATACCTAAATCGGGGACGAATTGTCGCTTTTGGCCGTCCGGGACTTGCCCGGGCCAGGGTGATGCGAGTTCTTACCGATTCAAAATTTCGATCTAAAAACCAGAATCCCGGAGCATCGAGCGATCGAACGGCCGCGACTCAATTCGCTTGACTCCTGCCTAAACCCCTCATTCATAAACCTTTGACGACTCCACGTCAGCCCTCGAGAAAGATGGCGCGTGAGTTGCATAAACTGACCTTGGTCCCTGGAATCAACCGCTTAGCGAACGTTGTTTAGCAATTCGTCCCTGAGACGGATCACTGAGCCCAGGTGACTAGGTTTTCCGACTGCGAGTAGCCGAGCTGCAAGCAGAAGTTGTTAACCGCTTCCAAATGAGGAGAAGAGGAAGCACGGAATGGAGAGCACACGTATGAGGAACAGCAAGAGAAACGTGCTCGTCGCCTTGTTGGCCGTCGGCTTGTTGCTGGCGCCCCAGGTGATGGCGCAGAACCCGACCGGTACCCTGAGAGGCACCGTGACGGACGAACAGGGCGCCGGCTTGCCGGGCGTGACTGTGACCGCCACCTCACCCCGACTGCAGGGTGAGCGCACCACCCAAACCGGTGCCAACGGCGGCTACAAGCTTGGCTTCCTGCCGCCTGGTGAGTACAAGGTTTCCTACGAGCTCGAGGGCTTCGCGACCAAGATCCAGAACAATGTGATCTCCGCCGCGCAGACCCGCGATTCGGACATCCAGATGCAACTCGCCGAGGTTGTCGAAGAGATCATCGTCACCAGTAATGTCGACACGATCTCCGAGTCCACCACCGGCGCCTCGACCTACACCAGCGACGAGATGGAGAAGCTGCCGGTGGCGCGGACCCTCGCCGCGGCGGTCAATCTGGCGCCTGGCGTGCACAACACCGCTCCCGCCGCTGGCGACGCGATCTCGATCAACGGCGCCATGTCGTTCGAGAACGTGTTCATGATCAACGGTGTGGTGATCAACGAGAACGTGCGTGGCCAGTCGCTGCCGCTGTTCGTCGAAGACGCCATCCAGGAGACCACCGTTCAGACGTCCGGCATCTCCGCCGAGTACGGCCGTTTCACCGGCGGTGTGGTGAACGTCATCACCAAGTCCGGTGGTAACCAGTTCTCCGGCTCTCTGCGCGTCAACTTCGTCAACGACGATTGGGAATCCCAAACGCCGCTCAGCGGCGAGCGGGTCGACGACGTCAACCAGATCTATGAAGCCACCCTCGGCGGCCCGATCTGGAAGGACAAGATCTGGTTCTTCGCTTCCTTCCGCGACTTGGAAGAGAACGGTACCGACCAGACCGACACCACCAACATCGTCTTCCCCTCCGACGATCTCGAAGATCGCACCGAGGGTAAGCTGACCGTCACCCCGCACCCGAGCCATCAGCTCCAGGGCTCCTACCTCGAGCTCAACCGCACCCGCACCAACGTCGGGTTCGGCCCGGTGCGCCAGGTCGACGTGCGCAGCTTCAGCCCCAACCGCACCGACCCGCAGGAGATCACTTCCGGCAACTACACCGGCATCCTGACCTCCAGCCTGTTCATCGAGGCCCAGTACTCCGAGCGTGAATTCGCCATCGGCGTGGGCTCCGGCGGACCGTCGGGTGACCTGATCAACGGCACGTTCATTCGCAGCCAGGGCGGCGACGCCGGCCGGGTGCAGTACCACTCGCCGTTCTTCTGCGGTGATTGCGAGACCGAGATCCGCAACAACGACAACACGCTGGTCAAGGGCTCCTACTTCCTGACCACCGACAATGCCGGTAGCCACGACATCGCTTTTGGCTACGACACCTTCACGGACATTCGCTTCTCGGTCAACCATCAGACCGGTAGTGACTTCCAGGTGTGGGCCCAGACGATCCTGATCACGGGTGACGCCAACAACACGATCTACCCCGTGTTGGATGCGAACTCGTGGCTGGTCTGGTGGCCGCCGGTCAACCTCGACATCGCCGCGCCGACCGATTTCAAGACCAACTCGTTCTACATCAACGACAGTTGGCAGCTCAACGACAAGTGGAGCTTCAACATCGGTGTGCGCTACGACGAGAACGACGGTCAGGATTCCGGTGGCGCCACGACGGTCGACGACAACAAGGTCAGCCCGCGTCTCGGCTTCAGCTACGACGTCAAGGGCGACGGCGACCTGGTGATCAACGGCAGCTACGGCACGTACGTCGCGGCGATCGCCAACACCCGGGCCGACTCCACCAGTCAGGGCGGTGCCTTGGCCGGCTTCGGCTTCTTCTACGGCGGCCCGAGCGTCAATACCAATTGCCAGGCCAATGGCTTCGTCGGCTGCACCAGCACCGAGGACGCCCTGCAGACGGTCTTCGATTGGTACTTGGCCAATGGCGGTGTCACCGATGTGACCGGTGATTTGTCGAACCTGCCGAACCTGATCTTCGCCTGCATCCCGGGCGTCACTCAGGTCGTGCCGGATACTCTGCGGTCGCCTGCGGCCGACGAGCTGACGGTTGGTGTCACCAAGCGCCTTGGCAGCAAGGGTCTCGTCCGGGCTGACATCATCTTCCGTGAGTGGGAGGACTTCTACTCCAACCGGACCCTGCCGAACAACATCATCCAGACCGATGCCGGTCCGCAGGATCTCACCGAGGTCGGCAACTTCGGCGACGGTGTGCTCGAGCGCGACTACATTGGTATCAACCTGAACAGCCGCTATCGGATCACCGATCGTTTCACGTTGTCGGGCACCTATACCTGGTCGGAGCTGGAAGGCAACATCAACGGTGAGGGTGCGGGCGCCGGCCCGACACCGGTGTCGCCGCTCAACTTCGCCGAGTACTCCGACAACGCCTGGAACTTGCCGGTGGGTCCGCTCCTCGCTGACCAGAGGCACAAGCTCCGGGTTTGGGGTATCTACGACATCCTCGAGAACGAGCGTCACTCGCTGAGTGTCAGCCTGCTGCAGAACTTCTTCTCCGGCACGCCCTACAGCACGACGATCGACGTCGACACCAACCCCTTCGTCACCAACCCGGGTTATGCCGATCCGCCGGACAACGTCACCTACTTCGTCGGTGGGCGTGGTTCGCTGGAGACCGACGACATCACCCGCACGGACATCTCCCTGAACTACTCGTTCCGTTGGAACGCGTTCGGCAAGTCGATGGAGGTCTTCATTCAACCGGAGATCATCAACCTCTTCAACGAGGACGGCGTCGAGGCCCCGAACACCGACACCAACGATGCGGAGAACGACGGCAGCCTGGCGACGTTCAACCCCTTCACCACGACACCCGTCGAGGGTGTCCACTGGACCCGGGGTAACGACTTCGGTCAAGCGACGAACGAGGATGACTTCCAGGATCCGCGGCTGTTCCGGATCTCGGTCGGCTTCCGCTTCTAAGTCGCCCCTGCTTCAGCTGATCTTCAGCTGAGAGCTGTCAGTGAAACCCCGGTCTTCGGACCGGGGTTTTTCTTTTGGCCCTTCTTCCCTGGGGAACAGCAGCACACCCCTGGAGTAGCGCAGGGCGACCCGGCGATCCCGATTCGGCCGGACCGGGAATGCTAAGATCCGCTTGCATGAATTCATGATCAGAGATGCCATCCATTCCTAACGGAAGGGATGGCTCGACAGGCTTTTCGCGAAGCACCGATGTGGCGCTTCGACGATCGAGGAGACCCTATGGGAAGCATGGAAGGCCGCTCTGGCCGAGAGAGTGTGACGCCAGTTTCGGCGACTGCCGGAGGGAATGCTGCAGCTCCAGCGCTGCCCAAGCCTTCTCTGTGGATCCTCGATTCCTGGCGGGATCTCATCCTCTTCGTCGGAACCCCGCTGCTCATCTTCCCCCTGGTGCAACTGGCCCTGCAGCAGTGGACCGCCCAGGAGATCGCACTCTTCGTCGCCGCATTCGGCGCATTGGGTCACCACTTTCCCGGCATGCTGCGGGCCTACGGTGATCGAGATCTCTTCCA
>JBCCGX010000351.1:0-8934 GCA_039029035.1 Acidobacteriota bacterium
CAGCCAACTACGATCACGGCCGGGTGCCCGGTGCGCCGCACTGGCACCTGGCGCCGATCGAGATGGCCTGGGAAGGGCTGAGCCTTGGGCAGATCTGCGAACAGATCAAAGATCCCGCGCGCAACGGCGGGCGGGATCTCGCGGCGATCGTCTCGCACATGGAGGACGATCCGCTGGTCGCCTGGGGCTGGGCCCCTGGCGCCGATCGTGAGCCCGCGCCGGGTGATCAAACGACCTTCGCCGGTCTGATCGCGGCCTGGGTCATCGCCGGCGCCGCCTGCCCGGAATAATCGGCCGGTTGGACGCAGCGCTCGGCCCCTTGCGGGCAGCGCGCTAAACTCGCGCGGCTTCTTCGATAGCCTTGTTGTTGTCAAGAAAAGGCTTGCTGTACCGACCGAGGCCGCGCTCAAACACGCCTCCACGCTGTCCTCAGGGGACCGAGCGCTGCTCCGGAATGCGAGGTCGTGCGGGCAGCACGCCAGTTCGCCAGTGCCCTAAGGCCTTCAGGGGTCGGGCTATCCATGGCTCCCTCCGGCTCCGGAGCCCAGCAGGGGCGGCACCCCTTAGCCCAGGGTGTCAACCCTGGGTGCGTGAGGCTGTCCGCCCTCCGGCCTCCGGAGCCCGCCAGGGGCGGCATCCCTTAGCCCAGGGTGTCAACCCTGGGTTGCGTTTCGCATAGTCCGGAGTTCGACGCGTATAGGGGCCAGAGGGAAGGAAACCTTCGGACAGCCCTGGCGTAGATGAGCATCACGCCTGGACTGATGATCGATCATGACGACAGGGAGAGCGCGGATATGAGTAGTGAGCCGATCGACGCAGCGAGTGAAACGAAGCCTCTACGGTTGTGGCCCGGTGTGGTCATCGTCGCCTTGCAATGGCTGGCTCGATTCGTCATTCCGGCGTTCGCGCCGGATTTTCTGCTCTATGGCGTCATGGGAGGGCTCGTCGGGGGTTTGTTGATCGTTCTCTGGTGGGCGTTCTTCAGCCGGGCACCGTGGCGCGAGCGCTTGGGTGGCATCGCCCTGATGGCCATTGCGCTGGTCGCGACACCGCTGATCCTCCACGTGTCGATTGCCACCGGCAACATGGGGATGATGTTTCCCCTCTACGCGATTCCCGTTCTCAGCCTCGCCTTCGTCGCCTGGGCGGCGGCGAGCCGCAGTCTTGCCTCTGGACCTCGGTGGGCGACAATGGCGGCGGCGATCTTCCTGTCCTGCGCCGTGTGGGCTCTTTTCCGCACCGGCGGCAACACGACGGATCTCGATCACGATTTTGCCTGGCGCTGGTCGGCGACGCCGGAGGAGCGGCTCCTGGCCGAAGGTGACGAGCCGACGGCCCGACGTTCGACTCCGGCAGCCCACGGCGAGGGGCTGGCGGAGACAACCCCAGCGTGGCCCGGTTTCCGCGGCCCGGCGCGCGACAGCATCCTCTCCGGCATGCGCATCGCGACCGATTGGGCCGCCACACCACCGAGCGAGCTGTGGCGCCGGCCGGTGGGGCCTGGCTGGTCGTCCTTTGCGGTCGATGGCGAGGTCTTTTACACCCAGGAGCAGCGCGGTGAGGACGAGGTCGTCGCCTGTTACCGCATGGCCACCGGCGAGCCGGTGTGGCGCCACAGCGACCCAGTACGCTTCTGGGAATCGGTCGGCGGTGCCGGCCCGCGCGGTACGCCGACCTTGAGCGGCGGCCGGGTCTACACCCTGGGCGGCACCGGCCTGCTCAACGTGCTCGATGCGGCGGACGGCTCGGTCGTGTGGTCGCGCGACGCGGCGGCCGATACCGGCGCCGAGCTGCCGACCTGGGCCTTCTCCGGCTCACCTCTGGTCCTTGGCGATCAGGTCGTTGTTGCCGCCTCTGGCGCCCTCATCGCCTACGATCTGGCCTCCGGCGAGCCCCGCTGGAAGGGCCCAGCCGGCGGCGAAGGCTACAGCTCGCCCCACTTGCTGACTCTCGACGGTGTCGAGCAGATCCTGCAACTCAACGGCGATGGCCTGGTCGGCGTCGCACCGGCCGATGGCACCCTGCTCTGGCAGCATGAGTGGTCGGGCTACCCCATCGTCCAGCCGGCCTTGACCGCCGACGGTGACATCCTGATCAGCGTCACCTCACAGAGTGGCACGCGCCGTGTCGCGGTCGAGAATGGGGCCGGTGGCTGGACGACCGAGGAGCTCTGGACGTCGAACGGGCTCAAGTCCTACTTCAACGATTTCGTCGTCCACAAAGGCCACGCCTACGGCTTCGACGGCAACATCCTGGCGGCCATCGACGTCGCCGACGGCGAGCGCCGGTGGAAGGGCGGACGCTATGGCGGCGGCCAGTTGATCCTGCTGGCCGATCAAGACCTGCTGCTCGTGCTGTCAGAGAAGGGCCAGCTGGCCCTCGTTTCGGCCAAGCCCGATGGCTTCGAAGAGCTGGCTAAGGTGCCGGCGATCGAAGGCAAGACCTGGAACCACCCCGTGCTGGTCGACGATCTCCTGCTGGTACGCAACGCCGAGGAGATGGCCGCCTTCCGCCTGGCTCGGTCGGAGTCGTAGTTGGCCGAGATCCACTAGGCGACTGATCGTCGGTCATGGTGGATGGGCTGCTCAAACAGTCCTCGCCCTTGCTCGCTCCACCAACATGACCTGCCACCTGTGGTCGAACACGTTCCTGCGCGCTCGCTCCACGGCCCTCCCTTGCACGTCAAGAAGACACGCCCTAGCCGGCTGACTTTCACCACAGCCTGCTAGGGAAGGGGTCCAGAGCCCGGAGGGCGGCATCCCGTAGCCCGGGGCGTAAGCCCCGGGACTCAAGCCGCGTCGCGATGCTCGGCGACAGCCTGCAGCTTGCCGGAGACGATGCGCCGCATCTCTTTGCGATCGACCAGGATGGTCTCTTCGCGCCGCGGACCGGTGGAGATCAGGCCGACCGGGACGCCGGTCTCCTCCTCGAGGAGGGCGATGTAATCCCGCGCCTCCTGCGGCAAATCCCCCACGTCGAGGCTGCCGGCGGTCGGCTTCTTCCAGCCCTTGACGGTGCGGTAAACGGGCTCGGCCGACTCCAGCACGTCGAGGCTGGCCGGGAAGTCGCGGATCTCCTCGTCGCCCCGGCGATAAGCGGTGCAAATCTTGATCTCGTCGACCTCGTCGAGCACGTCGAGCTTGGTCAGTGCGAGCACGTTCACGCCGTTGAGCATCGCCGCGTAGCGTGCCGCCACGGCGTCGAACCAGCCGCAACGTCTCGGCCGGCCGGTGGTCGTACCGACCTCGTTGCCGCGCTCGCGCAGGTGCTCACCGACTTCGTCGTCCAGCTCGGTGATGAACGGGCCACTGCCGACCCGGGTGACGTAGGCCTTGATCACGCCGAGCACGCCGGTGATGCGTCGCGGCGGTACCCCGGTGCCGGTCGAGGCGCCGCCGGCGGTCGAGCTCGAGCTGGTGACGAAGGGGTAAGTACCGTGGTCGAGATCGAGCAGGGCTCCCTGCGCGCCTTCGAACAGGACGCGCTGGCGCTTGTCGATCCACTGATTGAGCAACAGGGCGGTGTCGCCCAGATAGGGCGCGAGGCGCTCGGCCCATTCGAGACAGAGCTTGGACAGGGCCGACGGCCGAGGCGGCTGCTCGCCCCCCAAGTCGGCCAGCTGTGGCGCGATCTGCCGATGCTGCAGCCGCAAGCGCTCGCCGAGGTCGGCAGCGCCGAGGTCGCAGGCGCGCAGACCGGTGCGCGAGGAACGGGTTTCGTAGGTCGGCCCGATACCCTTGGCGGTGGTGCCGATCTTGCTGTCGCCACGGGTGTCTTCCCGCGCCTGATCGAGCGCCGCATGGGTCGGCAAAATGATGTGCGCCCGGTTGGAGACGAAAATTCGACCTTCCGTCGCGATGCCGGCTTCTTCGAGCGAGTCGAGCTCGCTGAAGAAAGCTTCCGGCTCGATCACCATGCCGTTGCCGAGCACGCAGCGAATGCCCTCGTGCAGGATCCCCGAGGGCAGCAGGTGAAGGGCGAAATGACGGTCGGCAAACTTGACGGTATGCCCCGCGTTGTTGCCGCCTTGATAGCGCGCCACAGCATCGAAAGCGGGGCAAATCAGATCAACGATCTTGCCCTTCCCCTCATCACCCCACTGCATTCCAAGCACGATCGTGTTGGCCATATCTACGATTCCACTTAGCAGAAGAAATCTTCGTTGATCGGTAAAATGCGGCTCGATTCGCAAGCTCGATGCGGGCTCGGCTCCGGTTTCGAGCCGCCAGCCGGACCCTAGCAGATGCCAGCCGTGAGGGACAAGCCGCTGTCGTCCGAGACCGACAGACGGTTCGAGGAACCCCTTGGTGGTACACTTTCACCGTCGGCGATGGGTGTCGCCCCGAGGTGCCTCGACAGACCCTGAACAGCTAGCCAGGACTACCACTTTGGATCTGATTCTCAAGATCGCAGTCGTCTTTCTGCCGCTGCTCTACCTGCTTGTCACGGTAATCTACGGCTGGCTCTTCTTTACCGATCACGAGCGCGCCCGGCGTTTCGCCACGCCTCTGCTGCGCTCCACCTTGGCGCTGCACGCCATCTACCTGGTGTTGCTGGCGATCCGGTGGCAGCAGTTCCCCGCTGCCACCGTCTCCCAGGCGCTGTCCGCCACCGCGCTGGCCATCGCCGCGGTCTACGCCTTCGTCGAATGGCATGGCAAGGTCCCCTCGACCGGTTTCTGGACCCTGTCCCTGGCCTGTCTCTTCGAGGTGCTCTCCTCCCTCTTGCGTTCGCCGGATCCGCCCTACAACGAGCTTTTTCACAATCCGCTGTTTTCCGCCCACGCCGGCTTCGGGTTGATCGGCTATGCCGCCTTCGCCGTGGCCGCGGGTTACGGCTTCCTCTTCCTCGGCCTCTATCGCGAGATCAAGCGTCGGCGGTTCAGCCTTTTCTTCGGTAAGCTGCCGCCCCTCGAAGTGCTCGAGCGGATGATGACCGGCGCGCTGCTGGCGGGTTTCGTCGCCCTGACGGTGGCGGTCGTTTCCGGCGCCGTGTGGGCCGAGCAGGTGTTTGCCGATGCCTGGCTCAAGGATCCCAAGATCCTCTTTACCATGGCGACCTGGGCCTTCTACGGCCTCGCCCTCTTCCTGCGTCGGCTGCGCCATTGGCGGGGGCCCCAGACCGCCTACGCCAGCCTCGCTGGCTTCGCTTCGATCCTCTTTTCCCTCATCGCCGTCAACTTCTTCCTCACCGACGTCCATGGCTTCCTGTAGCACCGCCCACCGATCGTCAGAGAGGCCGGGCGGCGCGGAGTTGGAGATGGGAGCGAGCTGCGGCGCAGCCGGACGATCTCGTCAGGATTCGAGTAACTCGTGGTAACCACCAGGCGCAACGACTCCCGCCACGACGCGAACAGCGGCGTGCCGCGGGTGATCCTGATCGGCGTCGACCACCGCTGCGCGCCGCTCGAGCTGCGCGAGAAGGTCTCCTACTCGCGTGACGAAGGCCGCGAGCTGTTGCATCGCCTCGAAGCGGCCGACGAGATCGCCGAAGCTTGTCTGGTCTCGACCTGCAACCGCACCGAGGTCTACCTCCTGCCGCGGCAGGAGTCGGCGGCCTACCGGTTGGGTTTTGAAGAGGCCTTTCTGCAGCGTGCGCCGGAGATCGAAGCCGAGGGCCGGTTCTATGTCAAGCGCGGCAACGAGGCCATCCGGCACCTGTTCGAGGTCGCCAGTGGCCTGCAATCGATGGTCCTTGGCGAGCCGGAGATCCTCGGCCAGGTGAAGAAAGCGGCCCAGGACGCGGAAGAGTTGGGTATCAGTGGCACGGTGTTGGGGCGCCTCTTGCGCGCCGGGGTCTCGGCCGGTGGCCGGGTGCGCCACGAGACCGCCATCGGAGCGGGGGCTATCTCGTTCGGCTACGCAGTAGTCGACCTGGCGCGCAACATTTTCTCCTCTCTGGAAACCTGCTCGGTGCTGATCGTCGGCGCCGGCGAGACCGGCCGGCAGGTGACCCGCAACCTGATCGAGCGTGGCGTCGTCCAGCTGACGGTGACCAACCGCAGTGCTGGCCGGGTGGAGGAATTTCGTCAGCTCTTTCCCCAGGCCGTGTCGATCCCCTTCGAAGAGCGCGCCGGTGCCTTCGCCTGTTGCGACCTGATTGTCGCCTCCACCGGCGCCGAAGAGCCGGTGGTCACGCGGCGCGACCTGGAGCGCGCCATGGATCACCGTAAGACGCGGCCGCTGCTGGTCGCCGACCTCGGTGTACCCCGCAACGTCGAGCCCGCGGCAGGTCGGTTGGAGAGCGTCTTCCTGCAAGACATCGACAGTCTCGAGCAACTCATCGCGAAAAACCTCAAGCGACGGCGTGAAGAGATCCCCAAGGTGCAGGAGATTCTCGAGCAGGAGCTCGATCACTTCTCCACCTGGCACCGCTCCCTGGCCGCCGAGCCCCTGGTGGCGCAGTTGCAGAAGCATGCTGAGCAAATCCGCCGCAGCGAGGTGGCGAGCATCCTACGACGCTTCCCCGCCGACACCCACGACCAGCTGGAAGTCTTGACCCGCTCCCTGGTGCGCAAGCTTTTGCACAACCCGAGCCACCATCTGCGCTCCGGTGACCGTTCGGACGTCCACCGCTTCGAAACCACCCGACGCCTCTTCGGCCTCGACGAGGACACGGAGTAACTCCACATGGCGGATCTCGTCCTACGCCTCGGTACCCGACAGAGTCCCCTCGCCCTGGCGCAGTCGCGCTGGGTGGCGCGGGAGATCGAATCGCGTCACGCGGGCGTCGGCGTCGAGCTGGTGCCGATCATCACCCGCGGCGACCGCGAGAAGGGCGATCTCGGCGCGATTGGCGGTAAAGGTCTGTTCACCGAGGAGCTCGAGCAAGGCCTGCTCGACGGCTCGATGGACCTCGCCGTGCACAGCCTCAAGGATCTACCGGTGACCCTACCTGAAGGTCTCGCCGTCGTCGCCTATCCGGAGCGCGCCGACCCGCGCGATGGCTTGATCTGTGAGGTGGCCGAGGATCTGGACGGCCTGCCCGAGGGCGCCGTGCTGCTCACCGGCTCCCAACGCCGGCAAGCCCAGCTCCTGCATCAGCGCTCCGATCTGCGCATCGAGCCGGTGCGAGGCAACGTCGGCACGCGGCTGCGGAAGTGGCGCGACAGCGGCCACGCCGGGGCGATCCTCGCCGTCGCTGGCATCCATCGCCTCGGGTTGGACGACGTCCCCCTCCACCCGCTCGATCCCGAGCGCATCGTGCCGGCGCCGGGGCAAGGCATCCTGGCGGTCGAAGTTCGCCTCGGTGGCCGTGCCGAGCCCTACGCCCGGTCGCTCGATCACCCGCCGTCGGCCCAGGCCGCCGCCGCCGAGCGCCGGATCGTCACCGCTCTCGGGGGCGACTGCACTCTACCCCTCGCCGCCTGGGCACGGCCGAATGGGAACGGTCTGCGACTCACCGCGGTGCTCGCCGCGCCCGATGGCCAGCGCGTGAGCCGTGGTGAGGGCCAGGGCGCCAGTGCCGAAGACGCGGCCGAAGCCTGCCTCGAAGCGCTGCGTCGGGACGGTAGTGAGAGCCTCCTCGCCACCCTGCGCCCATGAGCCGACCCCTCGCCGGTCAACGCGTCGTCGTCACCCGCGCGGCGCACCAGGCCGAAGGACTGTGCGCCGCCTTTGAAGCCGCCGGCGCTGACGTCGCCCGCCTACCCCTCCTCGAGATCGCACCGCCGGCCGATCCGGAGCCCCTCGAGCAAGCGGCCCGCCACGCCGGCAACTCGGACTGGATCGCCTTCACCTCGGCCAACGCCGTCCACGCCTTCGCGTCCCTCGTCGACCCCTGGCCCGAGGTCCGCACCGCCGTCGTCGGTCCGGCCACCGCCGCCGCCTTACGCCAGGCAGGGGTGGAGCCTGACCTCGAAGCCGAGCAATCCCGCGCCGAAAGTCTGGTCGAGACACTGCGGCCCCGTTTGACGTCCGGCACCCGTTTCCTGGTGCCGCAAGCCGACGATGCCCGGCCCGATCTCGTCGATGGCTTGCGCGCCGCCGGCGCCGCCGTCACAGCCGTCACCGCCTACAGCAAGCGCCTGCCGGCAGCTGCCGAGGGCATCGCCCGTAAGCTGTTCGATGACTTCCCCATCGGCTGGGTCACCTGTACCAGCCCGCGCATCGCGCGCCACTTCGCTGGTCTCTTCGGCGACGAGTGGCCGCGCCGCCGGGGCGAGATGTGGGCCCTCTCCATCGGCCCGGTGACCAGTGCTGAGCTGCGGCGTCTCGGAGTCCAGGCGGTCATGCAAGCAGCACGGCCGTCGGACGACGGTCTGGTCGAGGCGATGGTCGAGGCGAGCCGCCAAGACGAAGGCCTCTGAGGGCCCACTCTCTTCAGGGAGGCACCAGATCGGACTCCCGCGCCGCATCCAGCTCGATCGTCACACCGAGATCCGCCGGATCCTCCAACGCCTCGTCGGCGAACACCACCTTGATGGTGTGGAACCGATCGTTACTCCACTGCCCTTCCTTCAGCAGCCAGGTGCGGACGAACTCGGCGACGGTGCGGCGGCTCTCCTCGCGCACCAGGGCGATGTGGCGCTCATCGCGGGCGCGCTCAATGAGCCGGGGGGTGATGGTTTGCTGGAGCTCGGCGAATTGCTCGTCGGCGTCGAAGCGCAGCCAGCTTTCCTCGGCGCGGCGCTCCATGCGGTCGGTGTGGATCGCTGGCGGCTGGGTCGGCCGGATGGCGGGTGCGCGGACGAGGCAGACCTGGCCGGAGACCTCGACCTGCCAGGGGTCGGCCAGCTGCAGGTGGTAACGATAGGTCACCGGCACCTTGATCTCGGTGGTGGTGGTGCCGAGTGAGACCCGGTCCCACAGGACGAAGCGTTCGTCGGAGCGGGTGAAGGTCTCGACGACATCGGAGGTGGCGAGCTCCAGGTTGCCGGCGCCGGTGCCGTGGATCTCGGGGATCGAGGCGATGAAGCTCTCGGTGACGTCGCCG
>JBCCGX010000352.1:0-8913 GCA_039029035.1 Acidobacteriota bacterium
ACGCCACCGCCTCCTCTGCCCGACGCGTTGCGCATCCTGGTGGCGATCTCTAGCCCGGAGGGTTACGCGCCACTCGACCTGCAGCAAGAGCGCCAGCACCTGGAGCGCGTCTGGGGTGCATCCGAGGCGGTGCAGCTGACCTTTCTCGAGCATACCGATGTCGAGACCCTGCACGAGGCGCTGTTGACCGGCCGCCACCACATCCTGCACTACATGGGACACGGCGATTTCGAGCCTTCGAGCGGCGAAGGCACGTTACTGTTCGAGACCCCCGAAGGCAAACCCCATGCGCTCAGCGGCAAGGCCCTGGCGGTCGAACTGAAGAACTTCCGCACCCTACGGCTCGTCTTCCTCAATGCCTGCGACACCGCCCGGGCGACCGACGCCGACGGACGCGATCCGTTCGGTGGCGTCGCCACGGCGCTGGTGATGGGCGGGTTGCCGGCCGTCGTAGCGATGCAGTTTCCGATCTCGGACCGGGCGGCGATCGTTTTCAGCAAAATGGTCTATCAACGCCTGGCGGAGGGCCACCCGGTCGACACCGCCGTCGCCGAGGGCCGCCTGGCGATCTACCGGGATGACCCCGAGACCATGGAGTGGGGTACGCCGGTGCTTTTTTTACGCAGCCCTGATGGACGGCTCTTCGACACCTCGCCGGGTGTTCGAGCGACGGAGGATATTCCGGTTTCGGCGATCACCGAGGCGATTGCCGAGGCTACCGCTGAGTCGGCCCGGGAGCGTTTTCGGAAGCTCGGCCAGATGCCTCGGTTGCCCAAAAATCGACGCCTGGCCATAGCCGGCGGCCTGGCCATGCTACTTGCGCTTCTGGTTGTTGGGCTGGTCCCCCGGTGGAGGGCCGAACCTTCCAGCACCGGCAGCGCCACCGGCCTGGCCCTGGCCATCCTGGAGCCCCGAAACCTCTCGAGCCAACCGGAGGACCAGTGGATCGCTACGACGATCGCTGAGATTTTGGTCACCGAGCTCGCTCTCGGCGGCGGCGTGCGAACGGTTGCCGGCGACGCGCTGGCCAGGGCGCTACACGACCTCGAGCTCGATCCGGCGGAATCCCTGTCGGTCGGTGACCTGGATCGGCTGCGGCGCTACCTCGGTATCGACTACCTGCTCACCGGCGCCTACAGCCTGACCACCGGCGACAGCTCGCAACTGCGCCTCGACCTGCGCCTACTCGAGGCAGCGACCGGGGATCTATGGACCTCCGCTGGTGGCAACAGTCCCGAGGGTGAGCTGTTTACGCTGTTGGGGGACTTGAGCCGCCAGCTTCGCCGTTGGCTCGGTGCCGCCAAGCTCTCGGCACCTCAGCGCAAGGTGGCCCGGGCCTCCCTGCCGGCCGATCCCCAGGCCCGCCGACTCTACTGCCCGATTGCGCCTGCTGGACGCTTTGGGCGCACGAGACTTGCTGTTGCAGGCGACCGAGGCGGCGCCGGATCACCCCCTGCCTTACGCCGCCTTGGCCGAGGCTTGGTCCGAACTCGGCTATGACACCAAGGCACGCCAAGCGGCTCGGAGAGCCCTGCAGGGCGCCGGCGAGCTGTCGGACTGGCAACGACGCACGATCGAGGCACGGACCGCCGAATTGGAGCACGAGTGGCAAGAGGCGATCGAGATTCGCCGGGAGCTCTACCGCTCCCGACCCAAAGATCTCACCGCTGGCCTACGCCTCGCCGAGGCGCAAATCGCCGACGGTGCGAACCGCGACGCTCTCGAGACCCTCGCGGCACTACACCGGCTACCCGGACCTGCGGCGAACGATCCGCGCATCGATCTGACCGAGGCGGACTGCCGATACCGGCTGGGAGAGCTGCGCGAATCCAAGGCCGCCGCCCGCCGGGCCGTCACTCGAGGCAGAGCCCTCGGGGCCGGTCCCCTCGTCGCACGGGCTCTGCGCCACGAAGCGCGCGCTCTGCAGGACTTGGGGGAGACCGCAGCGGCGGACGTTAGCTTGGCGGAGGCGGAAGAGCTCTTCACCGGCAGCGACGACCGGCGCGGGGCGGCCATGGTGAGGGAGCTGCGTGCTTTCAGTCTCAAGCAGCGCGGCCAGCTCGATGTCGCCCTGGCGCTGTTCGAGAGCGCCCACACGATCTACCTGGAAATCGGTGACGAGAGGAGAATCAACACAGTCGCTGGCACGATTGGTCACGTCCTACTTCAACAAGATAGGTTCGCCGAAGCAGAAAAATGGCTTTACGACTCGTTCAAAGCACTGGAGCGGATCGGCGCCTCGCTCGAGGCTGGCGCCCAGCGCACCAGTCTCGGCTACAAGCTGCAGACCCAGGGGGAGCTGGAGCTGGCCCTGAAGCACTATCAGGCGGCGAGCGAGCTCTACGCCGCCGCCGAGAGCCGGGCCGGCGAAGCGATCGCGCTGACCAACACCGCCGAGATCCACTACTTGCGGGGGGACCTCGATCAGGCTCGAGAGCTGCACGAGCAGGCCCTGGCCATCAATCGCGGCATCGGCGATCCGGTCGGCGAGGCCTATGACACCTTCCGCCTCGGCAAGGTGCTCGTGCTGCGTGGTCAGCTATCGGCGGCCCGAGAGCGTTTCTTGGAGGCCCTGGCGATGCAGCAGGATGTCCTCATGGCGGCGGAAGCTCGTCTCGGCCTGGCCGCCTTGGAGCTGCTGGAGGGCCGCGCCGAGAAGGCCGAAGACACGGCGCGTCGGATCGTCGAAGAGCTGACTCAAGACGAGGCATCAGCACTGGTGGCTCGGGCGCGGCACCTGGTCGCCGCCAGCCTTCTCGAGCAGGGCAAGGCGTGGGTCGCGCAGCAGGCTTTCGCTCCGACGCGCGAGCTCGCCACCACCAGTGAAGACTTTCTCTTACGCCTCGAATCGACCCTCCTTGCTGCTCGCCTGCAGGCTGCCGGCGGTGAGGCCTCGAGCGTCGCCGCGGCCCTCCGTCAGCTCGAGAGCGCCGCAGCCGAAGCCGCCGCAGCCGGTTTTACGGGAGTATCCTTCGAGGCTCGATGGGCGAGGGTCGAGATCGCCCTGGAGCAACGGCGGCCGACGGCCGACGATCAGCTGGAGCAGCTGACCGCCGACGCCCGCGCCAAAGGTCTTGGTCTGTACGAACAGCTTGCGATGCAACGCCAACGCTAGACGAAGCCGGGCTCACTACCAAGCTGTGGTATTTCCTGCCTCGAAACCATCGGCGAAGAGGAGAGGGTCCCTCGGTTCGTACACCAAGAGGTCGTCGAAGTGGACCTCGAAGCTGTTGATGGCCGGGACTTGCACCATGTAGGTCACCCGTGCTGAGATCGCCAGCAAGCTGACTGCCGTCTCACCGAGCAAGGGTCGCCACAGGCCACCGCTGTCACCAACCAGCTGATTCGACACCACTGGAAGGCTTGGTAGACCGCCACAATCCGCCTGTTCGTAGAATTCGAGCCGAGCCTGGACAGTCGGACTCGCTGCCAGCGGATCGCTGGTCCTCACCTTGCCGCCGAAGATCAACTCGTCCTCATCGATCAGCGAAACGCATTGCGTCATCACGTCCACCAAGGTATTGGCGGGCAAGTTCGACGCATGGGCCGAGCCCGAGACCGGCGAGGTATCCGCATCGTCGAGGCTATGGGTGATGTCGACACCCGGCGGCAAAGTCCAACTGTCGAGTGACGTATCGAAATTCGGATTCTGCAATCGGCGCGAGACAACGACAGTGAAGGCGTGCAGGTAGGCATCGCCGGCGACGCCATCACTATTCCCGTCGAGCGGCTGGCCGGACAGGTCTTCGATCGAGGTGCAGACCTCTAGGCGATAGCGCGCCCGAGGCAGAACCTGCTGCCCTTCCAAAGCCAAAGTGGCGGTGAGGCTCGGTGCATCGTATGCAGCAGCGAACATGCTCTCGATGTCGTCGCCCTGAGCTTCACCGCACACATCCGACTCGAAGACGCCATTGGCACCAGCAGCCATGATCTGGTAGCTCGCTTCATCCCCCGCCAGGTTCACCGCCTCACTAAATTCGACGCTCAGCTGAGTCATTGCGGCAACGACAGATTCACCGCCCGAAAGCCCCTCTCCTCCGGTACTCGCGACCGAGTGGATCCTGGTGATCGTCGGCGGCGGGTCAAGAAGGTCGATGTCCGTCGCCGAGTCATTGCTCGCGTTAGGGTCCGTCACCCCTGGAGGCGCCGTGAGGGTAGCGGTGTTGGTCAAGGTGCCGGTGGCGCCCGGATCGATCGAGCAAGTCGCGGTGTAGGTCGCCGTCGAGCCGGGCGGGAGATCAACCGTCTGGTGGATATCACCCGAGCCGGACGCCGCACCGCAGGCAGCTCTGCCAACGGCGGCGCAGGTCCAGTCGCAGCTCACCAGCTGCGCCGGGAAGGTGTCATCGACCGCCACGCTGGTGGCGGCGCTCGGGCCGGGGTTGGTCACATCGATCGAATAGACCACCTCTGCCCCCGGCACGGCGACGGTCAAACCGTCGTCTTTGGTGATCGCGAGGTCGGCTCGCGGTGTCAACATCGTGTCGCCATCGGAGGCTGTGTCGTTGGTCGGATTCGGATCCGGCTCGCCGGGCAATGAGATGGTGGCGTTGTTCACCAGGGTACCGACCGCCGCCGGGTCGATGTCGCATTCGGCGGTGTATACCGCACGATCACCCACCAACAAATCGACGGTATCGAGCAGATCGCCTGCTACAGGCCCCGGGTTACAATGCGCCGCCCCTTCCGGGACGCAGGTCCAGACACAGCTCAAGAGCGGCGCGAAGGGGTTGTTCACGGTCGCGTCGACGACATCGACGTCAGCAAAGTTCTCTACCTCGATCGTGTAGGTGAGGCTCTCACCCGGCACGGCCTCGGTGACGCCGTCGGTGACCACTATCCCCACGTCGGGCAAGGGCACGTCGGTGTCTACCGGTAGACCGAGGCCGATGCCGCTATTCGGTGGCGTCGACGAGCTACATTCGGGCAGCGGGTCGAGCCAGCTGACATTGCCGCGGCGATCGACCGCCTGCACCAGGTAGGTGATGCGGTTCGTGTCCCGCATGGCATCACTGCCGATCCATGTCCCAGGCTGGAGAGGATCCTCGCTGAGCTCCACCGGCACCCAGGCGCCACGATTCTGTTCGTCCAGGGAGCCGTCGGTGTAGACCACGACGACCCGCCAGACGTCTTCCGGCCCCGCCTCGTCTCGGACTTTGATCGTCCAATGGACTGTGCCGCCGTCGATCTGGTGGTATCCGTCGCACAGAGGAGAGGGCGGAAGAAACGTTGGCCCCGCGCGGTCGCAGTTTTCCTCTGGCTCGTTGAGGTTGTTGAAGTAAAGACGCTCGAGCTTGACTTCCCGGAACCTCCGCACGGTTGAATACGACGGAGGGTTCTCATCGTCCAGCATCACTTCGCTGAGCGGCAAGACCAGGCTGCTGAGCTCGAGGTCACTCGCCTCGCAGGTCGGTGGCGCCAGCCGTACCCCGGCTGGCTTGATGTTGTGCAGCCGGGGCGCTGCGCCGTGGTTGGAGCCGTCCCCGCCATTGGATTTGAGCTCCGCCAGAATCGGCACCCAGCCGGCTTCCTGCTCGAAAGGCCCCCCGAGCCACAACACACCGTGCTGGCTAGTACCGGCGATACGCGTATCCGAAAGGAAGTAGGGTTGCAGCGGGTGATCGGCCTCGACCAGCGGCCCCAGCCCTGCCCAGGTGTAGTAGCAGCCGGCCGGATCGGGGCAGCCGGAGGTCCCCGGATCGACCACCGTACCGGCTGCGGTTCGCTTGGTGTAGCCGATCGGGTCGCTGAAACCCAGCGTCACGCTGATCCGCTGCAGGCCAGGGACCGGATCGACCGCCGGTGCGCCACCGCCCGGCTCGACACGTTGTTGCATGATCGCCGGCCCGATCTGCTCGACCGGAGGGAGCGTCGCCAGGGAGGGTGGTGGTTTGGTGAATGGCCCCACCGGGCCGTCGCCCATGATTCCGGTCTTGACCGCGTACATCGGAAAGCCGAAAAGGGACCACTGCAGCAGGCTTTTCTCATCGTAGGGATCGAAACGCGGCACCTCCAGGAAGTAACGCTGTTTGGCCAACCGCACCACATCACCGAAGATCACCGTGCCGCCGCTGGTCATCTCCTCGCTGAAAAGCTCGATCAGGCGCTCGCCGTAACCGATGCCGATCTGCAATCCCCAACCGTACCCCGTGTTGGCCTGGTAGGCCAAGACGCCCAACTGAGCCATCGCCTGCGGCAGATCCAGGGGATGGTCGACGGGCTCGTCGCTACCCGCGACCGGCAGCCCGCTGTGGCAGCCGATGGAGTAGACCACACTGCCCGGCAAGAGTGCGCCGCAGGCGGCTTGGGTGATCTCTGGCGTTTCGAGGCCATGGAGATTGAATTGCTGGAACGGCACCCCCTCTTCGTAATGGGTCGCGTGGCCGTTGAGGCTCACGACACCGTAGTCATTGCACAACTCCGCTAGCAGCGCGGCTTCCTGCTCCGCCTCACCGCACGATCCGGAGCCGGAGGTGCACCAGGTCTGGCCTAGGAGCTCGCCTACGCTCGCGGCGCCCAGCTCGCTCGCCCACAGATCGCGGACTCGATGCCCTGAGTCAATCAGGAAATCATAGCCGGTCACCAGAACCTGGCGTCCGAGAGCAGTCAGATCCAGCACGCCGTTGCGACCGCGATAGGTCGTGATGGCGGCGCGGATCTCCTGCGGTGTTTCCATCAGGCGGCCGATGCCGAGCTCTGGAACGATCGGTCGCACCCGTTCCTCTTCGGGTAGAGCCAGCGCTTCATCGAGCTCGAGAGCGAGATCCGGCGACCGGATCCGTCGGCGCAAGGCCAAGGGATCGTCGGACAGGTACCGATCATCGGCAAGTGCCTGTCCGACCATGGTGTTATCGGGGTGGAGGTCCGAACCCGGGTCAACAGAGGGATAGGTGCCTTCGAGGAAGAGGACCGTTTCGTCTCGGATGCGAGCCATCGGTATGACGCGGTCATCCCCCACCAAGATGACGTATTCGACGCCGGGGAAGATGTCGAATGCCTCGAGGAGAAGGGGCTGAATCCCTCCGTCGGCAAACAGCACGTCATTGGCTGTTTCGGCGTTCCCAGGCTGCGCGTCCCAGGCCGAGTAGAGACCCTCGAGAGTCTGGTCGCGGCTCAGGTCGATCAGATGCCCGGCGACCGTCTCGTGACTCGCCAAGGCTTGCAGGTCCGACTCGAGCTGACCGACGCTTTCGGTCCCGAAAAAATTGTCCATCCGAACCGGGTGCCACAAAATCAACGTCTTGACGCTCTCGTTGTTCGGTTCGACGAATTGGAACGGATTCGGACTCTCTGCGGCAGCTCTCCTACCGGCCGAATCGATAACTTCGACACGAACCTTGTAGAGCGAGCCATCAACGCCGGAAGGCGGCGCGACTGGCATGGTGTAGGTCCAGGTGGTCGTCTCCTCACCCGGGTGAAAGCAGGCTCCACCGAGGCCGAAGGACTGCAGGTCAATGGGTGTATAGGTCGCGCCACTGTCGGTCGAGAACAGAAGCGATACTTGGACCTCGCAGATCCGAACATTGTCCGACATGGACCAGGTGATCTGCTCGGTTCGAGTCACGGTGTCATCGGACAGCAACCAGAGCTCACCGCCGCTCGGCGCGATGACCTCGACGGCCGGGGGCTGGTCGTCTTGCATGATCAGGTTCGCGACTTGAGATTCTTGGGTCAAACAACCGCTACTCACCACAGCGCGGAAGCGCGTGCCGGAATCCTCCCCGGTGACCGGCGGCGTCTGGTAGGTCGAGGCGACTGCTCCTGGAATCTCTATCCAACCCGCTCCCGACTCGCCGCACGAGACGTCATCGCCCACACACTGCTGCCACTGGAACGTCCGACCGCCCAAAGCTTCGATTTCGAAGGTGGCCGGATGGCCTTCGGCGACAGTTTGATCGATCGGTGAACGCGTGATCGTCAGGCCACACTCGACCTCGACTTGCCGCGCCTCGCTCGGCACGCCGGCCGTGATCACGGTCAGCCAGTGCGGGCCAGGATAAATCGGCGGCGGCTCGGAGACCGTCAGCCCATCCTGGAAGCTCTCCTGAGGATCCGGCACTAGCCAGATAGGCTCGCCGGTGCTGATCGAACGCAGACGAACCAGCGGGTAGTTGACCGCCGAGCTGCCAGTGCCGCCGCCGCTGGCCTCGAAGTCGGCTCGGAAGTCGCCCTGGATATCGAGACCATTCATCGGATCGAAGTTGATCGTGGCCGGCGGCTGGGTCCCGGCGAGGGTCGGCCGACGCCCTTCGGAGTACACTGCTGGCCGATAGATCTCGACGCTCGCCAGCCGCGAGCCTGAGGCCTCCAGCCCACCGGCGACGAGCAGATCGCCGGAGGACACCAGGGTCGCGCCATGGTTGGCGCGCTCTGTTCCCAGGGGCACGATCTGCCGCCAGCGACCGAGAACAGGATCGCCGCCGGCCGGATCGAAAACCTCGACGCTGCCTAGAGCCAAGCCGGAGTCGTCCAGCCCGCCGGCGACGAGCACTTCGTCCGACGGCAAGAGGGTCGCGCTGTGATCGTAACGGGGCTCGCCCAATGACCCGACGAGCTGCCACGAGCCGCTGCGCGGGTCATAGACCTCGACTCGCCCACTGGCACCGCCTTGCTGTCCTCCGGCCACCAACACCCGGCCGGACGCCAGAAGCGTCGCGCTATGTTTCTCCCGCGGTGCCGAGAGCGAGCCGGTCGAGGTCCACTCTTCGGTGGCGGGATCGAACAGGAACGCCGTCGCCAACAAACCCTGCTCATTGCTCCCGCCAACCACCAGCACCCGGCCGTCGAGCAGTCGAGAGGCACTGTGGTGGGCACGCTTCGGCGCTCCCTCCAAGGCCTGCTGGCCCGAGCAATCACTGAGGTAAAGCAGCGCGTCGGGATAGTCTTGACCGTCGCGGCCACCGACGATGAGCA
>JBCCGX010000353.1:0-8909 GCA_039029035.1 Acidobacteriota bacterium
GCGATAGAGCAACCAAGGGTCTGGCTGGCCCAGCACCGCCGCGTCTTCGGCCGACATCTTCAAGGTGGACATCGGAGCATGGGCGTCGAAGACATCGAGCAGTCGCGGCTGGCGGACTTCGGGGCTCGGCTTGGTGACTTCAGACGCAAGAGCAACGGCCTGGGTAGCCTGTTTGGCTCGAGATAGGCCGAGCTGAGTGCCTATCTCGGTCGCTCGGAGGTCGACCTGGCCGCTGCGAATCCCGGCCTGATAGTCCCAATCGCCGATACCAGGGTCTTCCAGAGCTGCCTGGAGCGCGTCATGAAAACCCGCCTCGTAAAGCTCGCGTATGCCGAAAGATTCGATCTGCTGGCGAGCGGTCCACGTCGCCGCGACGGCCGCCCGCGTTTCTAACCCCTGGTCTGCTTGCTCCGCTTGCGAAGTCTGTGGCTCGGCCAAGAAGTGTCGAGTGAGCGCCAGAGTGAGAGTCTCAGGCAGCGCTCCGGCAGCAGGGGCGGAGGTCGATGGCCGACCCCGACGCTCCAAGACCGGCTGGCTGAGTGCCACGGTCGAGAAATCGATTTCAATCGCAGGCCTTTCGGTCGCTTCCCTAGCTGCGGCTGGAAAACCTGTCAGTGAGTATAGAAAAATACTCAGTACGAGGCAGGCTGATTTAAACGATTGACTTTGCATGAGACGACCTCGGTCGTGAAATGTTGTGTGAAGGCGGAGGAAGTCGATTGTGGAAGAACCGGCAGAACGACAGGGAGAATGCCCGACTTCCTCCGCGAAGAAAACCTATAGCAATCTCAGTGCCAGGTAGGGTTCGCGGTGATTTCAGCTCTTCAGAGCAGGGTTTGATCGGTTCGGCGTACGCCGTCAAGGACCCTGGCGGCCCCCAGGGAGGACGGTTCCATCGTTTGGCGATCCTGCGGTGTTACCATGCCCCTGTGACTGGCCGGCGCTTTCGGTTTGACGGAGTCGTTGTCGTGCTCTGGCTGACAGCGGGTGTTCTCCTCGGCGCTTGCCAGCCGCAGAGCGTCGGGCGCTGCTTGGGCCCGGACGTCCATGGCATCGTGTTGCCAGAGTTTGAGCCTTCGCTGCCTCGGGTCTCTCGGATTCACCTCGAATCTTGGATTGAGGCTCTGACGGCGCCGCACCTCGCCGGCCGTCGAGCCGGAGAGCCAGGGGCGCATGCCGTCGCGGCGGCGCTGGCGGAACAGATGAGGCGCCTTGGGCTGGCTACACCACCGGGCTGGCGCGGCTTCTGCCAGCGATTCCCTTTTCTGGAGGGGGAGGATGTCAACGTGGTGGGGCATCTGCCCCCTGTAGACGATCGAGCCGATTGGATCCTGGTCGGGGCTCACTTCGATGGCCAGGGGATTCGGCCTGCCGGACAGATCTACCCGGGGGCCGACGATAACGCTTCCGGGGTTGCCGCCTTGCTGGAGATCGCTCGTCTGGCGGGCCAACGGCGCGATTCAGCAGTTCGTGGTTCGCAACCGGGTTGGGTCTTCGTTGCGCTCGGGGCCGAGGAGGTCGGTCGATTGGGTGCCAGCGCTTTTCTCGAAAGGCCGTCCGTAGAGCTGTCGCAGATCGACCTGATGATCAATCTCGACATGGTGGGCCGGCCACTGCCGACAGAGGCCGCCAAGGCGATCGGCTTTCGGGCGCTCAGCGATCGGCAGCGGATCAGCGAGGCCCTTCAGCGGGCGGCTTCGTTGGCTGGGATCGAGGTCCGGCGACTCGAGGAGCTCGGTCCGCTGATGCCGGCCATCACCGATGCGCAGATTTTTGCTCCCGAGGTGCCCACCGTTCTGCTGTCGACCGGGCTGCACGCCGACCATCACGAGCTCACCGATCTCGCTGAACGGATCGACTACGAACAAATCGAGCGATCTGTGCAGCTGGTCTTGGCGCTGGCCGATATACTTGCCGACCGCCCATGACGCCTTCTCGCCTCCAGTTCTACATCGCCGTCATCACACCGGGGGCCATCCTCATGGCGCTCGAGATGGTGTCCAGCCGAATCCTGGCGCCCCATTTCGGCAGCAGCGTCTATGTCTGGGGCTCGATCATCGGCGTTTTCTTGGCAGCGATGTCGATCGGCTACTTTTGGGGCGGCAAGTTGGCGGACCGTCAGCCGAACCTGGCAGTGCTCGGGCGTCTGGTGGTCGCAGCAGCTCTGACCCAAACCCTGATTCTCTTGGCCGGTACCCGAGTGGTGGCGTTCCTGGGCAATCTCACCGGCGGCTCGCCGACAGGTACGCTGATAGCCACCACCGTTCTCTTCGGACCGGTGACCGTATTCCTGGCGGCGGTCTCGCCCTACGCGGTCAAGCTGGCGACGCGGGACCTGCAATTGCTGGGTGGTACCGCCGGCCACCTGTACGCTCTGTCGACCGGCGGTAGCCTGGTCGGCACGTTGGGGGCGACGTTCGTCCTCATCCCGCGGCTCGACCTGGAGTCGATCCTGCGCCTACTGCTGGCGATCACTGCGGTCGTCAGCATGATCGCACTGGTCAGCGCAGCACGCCAGGAGCGGCTTACCCTGACCCTCGCCGCGGGCCTGCTCTTGTTGGCGCTGATCCCCGGGACAATGACCCAGGAGGCTGGCCTCGAGCTGTTGGCCGATCGGGTCACGCCCTACCAGACGCTGCGCGTTAGCGAGAGCGACGGCGTTCGTTTCTTGCACAGCGACGGCACGATCCACGCGGCGGTGATTCTGGAGAATCTCGAGCCGTGGCTGGAGTACACCCGCCAGGCCGGTACTGCCTTGTTGCTCGATCCCGATCTCGAGAGCATGCTGGTGCTCGGCATGGGTAGCGGTGGCGTCGGCACCTACTTACAGAGACAGCTGCCTGAGCTGCGAGTCGACTATGTCGACATCGATCCCGCGATCCCCGAGCTGGCGCGGGAGTTCATGTTCTTCGAAGACAGCGAACGGGCGGTCGTTCATGTCGACGACGGTCGGCGATTCCTCTCCGGCCGACCGGATGTGCGGTGGGACTTTATCTATGTCGATACCTATATCGGCCACAGCATTCCCTTCCACATGTCGACGATCGAGTTCTTCGAAGAGGTCCGCAGCCATCTGAACCCGGGCGGCATCTTTGGCCTCAACTTGATCTCGAGCCTCGAGAGCCCCTTCGCCCAGGCGATTCTGCGCAGCGTCACCAGTGTCTTTGACAAACTCTACGTGTTCACTGTGCCTGGCGGTAACTACCTCTTCCTGGCCACGGACCGGGTGGACGCGCCGGACCACGGACAACTGGTCGCTGCCGCCCGGCAGCTGGATCCACAGTTCGACTTTGACCCCTCGCTGGAGAAGATGGCGACGTTCCATCGGGTGATCGACTTCGATCGCAGCAAGGCGATGTTGCTCACCGACCGATTCGCACCGGTGAATCACCTGATCCGTATGAACGACGCTGCGGGCGGCGAGATTCGCTTCGAGAAGCCGAGTGAAGAGCCATCAGTGCCGCCCTCCGACATGTCAGATGATGGGCTCGCTGGTGAGGCGAGTCCGTGAGCCGAGTCGTCGCTCGGTGGTCGAGAGTTGTCGGTCAGGCCTCGGTCGCAGTCCTCCTCGCGTCGATCGCCAGCGCCCAGTCCACCGAGCCGCCCAGCACGATCTCTGTCGAGCTGCTCTCCGAATACGTCATCCCTGGTGGGTTCGGCTTCCAGGGCACTTGTGTCGGCGGACTCTCGGCGCTGCGCTACGACAGCGGGCGTGATCGCTACTTCGCGATCTCCGACTCGCGGGCTGATGCGCGGTTTTATCAGATGCGCCTCGATATCGCTCCTGGGGATGTCGAGAACGATCACCGTCCGCGAATCGCAACGGTCGAGCTGGAGCGGGTGATTCGTCTCGCCACTCGCGAGGGAACACCTTATCCCGACGGCCGGGTCGACCCCGAGGGTTGGGTTCGCTTCGACGAGCGTTCCGCTTTCATCTCGAGCGAGGGCGCGGCGGAGGAAGGGGTGCCCCCCTTTGTCGACCGGATCGACATCGAGACCGGCGAATGGCTGGCTTCCGTACCCATCCCGCTCGCTTTCAAACCGCGCCACGAGGGGGATCGTCAGATTCAGGGCGTACGACGCAATCTCGGCTTCGAGTCGCTGAGTCTGAGCCCCGATCGACGCCATCTCTACGTTGCTAGTGAGTCCGCTCTGGCCCAGGACACCCAGGGTCTGGCGCCGGGTAAGGAGCGCTTTGCCCGCTTACTGCACTTCGAGACACCGGGAGCGCCGAGGCTGGTGCAGGAGCTGCTCTATCCCTTGATGCCGCCGCCAGGCAACGTCGTCGCCCATGGCCTGGTGGAGGTCCTGGCGCTCGACGACGAGGGGCACTTCTTGGCCTTGGAGCGCACCTGGGGACCCCAGATGGGGATGGTGATCAAGCTCTATGAGATCAATCTCGATCAGTTTCGCGACGAGGTTGACCGCTCGACCCTGAGCCCGGCGGCGCGCCATCTACCGGTGCTCGACAAGCGACTGATTCTCGACTTCAAGGAGCTGCCCATTCTGCTCGACAACTTCGAGGGCCTGACGTTCGGCCCGCCGCTACCGGACGGCAGCGAGTCTCTCTTGATCCTCGGCGACAACGACAACACGGAATGCCAGCCGCCGAAGCGGCTGTCGGATCTGCGGCCGACGAAGTTTCTGCTGTTCCGACTGCGGCGATAAATCAGCTGAGCGAATAGACGGTGAGCGGGTGCTATCCTGACGCTGAATGAGTGCCATCTTCATCAGTCATAGCAGCCACGACAACGAGGCGGCGGCGGAGGTCCGCGCGCGGCTTGCCGAGCTGGGCCACCGATCGATTTTTCTCGATTTTGATCCGGCAGACGGGATTCCCGCCGGCCGCAGCTGGGAACAGGAGCTCTACGCCCAGCTGCGGGCTTGCCAGGCGATCATCGTCTTGTGCAGCGAGCATTCGATGGCCTCGGATTGGTGCTTCGCGGAGATCACCCACGCCAAGTCCCTGGGTAAACACGTGTTCCCGGTCCGCGTGGAGCCGTGCGAGGTCCGCTCGCTGCTGCTGGAGTTTCAGGTTCTCGATCTGACGGTCGACAAAGAGGACGCCTTCAGGCGTCTCTGGCGCGGTCTCGAAGTCGCTGGCCTCGATCCGAAGAACATGTTCGATTGGGATGGCAGCCGTCCTCCCTACCCTGGCCTGTTGGCCTTCCAGGAAGATGATGCGGCGATTTTCTTCGGCCGCGAGAACGAGATCCGCGAGGGTCTGGGGCAGCTCCGCCGGCTGGAGCGTTTCGGTGGGGCCCGCTGGACCTTGGTTCTGGGAGCTTCGGGCAGCGGCAAGTCGTCCCTGGTGCGTGCCGGGCTCTTGCCGCGTCTGCGACGAGACCACGATGCCTGGCTGGTAACCCGGCCGTTTCGGCCCCTCGGACAGCCCTTCGAGGAGCTGGCCAAAGTCATGGCGCAGGCCTTCGAGCGGCACGGCGCGCCGCGCAACGTACGCGAGATCCGGCGGGCGCTCGATCCCCCGACCGGGGTCGCAGAGGGCCGCGCGCTAGTCGAGCTCGCAGGCGAGCTGCGTCACGCCGCCGAGCGCCCGGAGGCCAGCCTGCTCTTGCCGCTCGATCAGCTCGAGGAGCTTCTCGGAGCGGGGACGGGTGACGACGCGCCACGCTTCCTCACCTTCCTGCGCTCGGCGGTGGAAGAGAAGGACAGTCCGGTGCGGATCCTCGCCACCTTGCGCTCCGATTTCCTCGGCAGCTTTCAAGGGCATCCGGCGCTGCGGGAGCTCGCGTTCGAGAGCCTCACCGTGGGGCCGATGTCGGCCGAAGGCTTTGCCCAGGTGATCGAAGGCCCCGCAGAGATGGCCGGGATCGAGCTCGAGCACGGCCTGGTCCAGGCGATGGTCCGAGACACCGAGACCGAAGACGCCTTGCCGCTGCTGGCCTTTGCCTTGCGCGAGCTGTGGGAAGGCTACGGCGACGACGCGCGGCTCGAGGTCGAGGAGTATCGCGACAAGTTGGGCGGCTTGAGTGGTGCCGTCGCCCTGGCGGCGGAAGCCGTGCTGGCGGCCCGACCGTTGTCGGACAAGGAAGAGGCGGATCTGCGCACAGCTTTCCTGACTCTGGTGCGGGTCAATGACGAGGGCGGCTACGCGCGGCGCCCGGCCCGGTGGTCGGAAATGCCCGACTCCGTGCATGATCTCCTGCAGCGCTTCGTCGCCGCACGTCTCTTTGTCGCTCAGGGCGACGGCCGCGAAAATCGGTTGGAGGTGGCCCACGAGGCGCTGTTGCGATCCTGGGACCGCCTGGTCAGCTGGCTCGAGGAAGACCGCGCCTTTCTCTTGTGGCGCAAGCGTCTGGGCGAGGCACGCGAAGAGTGGGAGCGCACCGAACGCCATACCCAGGCCTTGTTGCAGGGACCCGCGTTGGGTGAGGCCAAAGGCTGGTTGGAGAAGCGTCGAGACCTCCTGAGCGCTGAAGAGCAGGCTTTCATCGGCCATAGCCTGAGCGCCTACCAACGCAATCTGCGACTGCGGGCCTCCCTGATCGCCCTGGCCATGCTGATCATGCTCGGCTTTGCCGGCTACTCCCATATGCAGCGGTTGTTCACGACCAAGGTCATGGAGATGAGCCATGACACGAACATCTTGACCAATGCTCGTGTCTTCCGTCAGCACGATCCGCACACCGCGGCTTACCTGCTGTTGGATTTGCACAACCCTGAGCTCTTCATCCACAGCTTGGATATCGATCGCCTGCACCGGGACGGGATGTTCCTCGGCAAGAGCCACGACGAGATGTTGGTCGCTCTGAAGAGCCAGGGGGGGGCCGACATCCAGCTCATCCTCGATTCGCAATGGTCGGTGCATCTGCCGCACGACGTGCCGGTTTATCGGGCGGTCATCGAAGGGAGCCAGGGAGCCGGGCCCCTCGGCGAGATCCGCCGGCCACGCGGACGGCGGGTGTTGACCGCCGCACAAGACTTCGTGCTGCGTCTGTGGGAGCTACCGGAGATGGAGTCCGTCGTGACCTCCCTGAGAGACGCCAAGATACCCGAGATCCTCGCGCAGCAGCTGCAGGGTGACGTCCGGATGCTAGCCCGGTTCGATGGCCACCGAGAGCTCGTTACCAGCATGGACATCAGCTCGGATGGCCGCTTCGCAGCTTCCGCTTCCGGCAATCAAGTCGCCCTTTGGAGAACGGACTCAGAAGCTGCCCCGTTGATCCTCGGCGAGCATCGGGCCGAGGTCACTACCGTGAGCTTCGGACCGGAGAGCAAACAGCTGTTGACGACATCGGCCGGTGGCGCTGCGCGGGTCTTTGATTTGAGAGATGTCTTCGCCGCACCGAGATCGCTGATCGGTCACAAGACGCGGATCATTTCGGGCGCCTTCAACCGCACTGGGGACAAGGCCCTGACGTTGTCAGAGGACGGTGAGATCTATTGGTGGAAGGTGGCGACAGCAGAGGGCGCCAGAATCGCGTCGGCGGTGTGTGATGGCTTGGCGATCGGATTCGCCGACATCTCCGGTGCGGCGATTCTTGCCTGCACCGACGGCACGGCCCGGGTGCTCGGGCTGGACGACGGGCGAGCCAAGGGCAAGGTGCAGGTCCTGCGTTAGCCAGGGGCTCCCTTTCACGAGGCCAACGACGTTCCGGATGCGAAGTCAGCGAAAGTCGATCTCGTAGTCCAGCATCGCGTCGCCATCGAAAATGAAGCGGCCCTCGAAGGTCTTGCCGGTGAGCATCTCGGGCAGCCAGACCCGGTCGTCGGCCCACATCTCGTCGTAAGGGATCTGCTCCAAGTCGGTCCACAGAGGGATCGCTTCGTCGGTCTCGCTGGGCTCGCCTCGGCAGTCGTCGGCGGTGAAGACATGGACATGGATCGAGTAGCCGTCGGCGAACTGAAAGAGCAGCTCGCCGCGTTTGTCGAGCCCGGTTGGCGTCACCCGGAGCTCTTCCTCGACCTCGCGCACGGCACATTCGAGCGGCGTCTCACCCGGGTCGATCCGGCCACCCGGTCCGTTGACTTTGCCGGCGCCGAGGCCACGCTTCTTGCGGATCAGGAGGATTTGGCCGTCGCGGATGACGAAGACGAGTGTTGCCAGGTCGACCGCTTGCCAATTCGGCCAGTCAATGTCCTGCAGCGTCGCGATCGTTGTTGCCATGGCGGCGGACGGTATCAGCTCCGAGAGGGCGCTACCATCGATTTTGCCGGAATCTCATCCCTAAAACGCGATTTTCTCCGCCAAGAGAGAGGCCTTGCGAAAGGGCTCTTTGGCCGGTTGTTACATTCCCGGCGGTGGCCGCAAAGAAGCTCCATGAAACAACTCAAAAAGAGAAAGCCATGCAAAAGACCATCGCAGTGGGTGCGGTCCTTCTGACGTTGACGACGGCTTGCCGTTCGGCAGCGCCGGCGCCGGATCTGGGTCGTCTCTACAACCAGGCGGCCAAGCACCACCACGAGTTTCGCAACCCGGCGATCGTCATCCCCGGCATCCTCGGCTCACGACTGAAAGACCCAGGTTCGGGACGGACCGTCTGGGGTGCCTTCGGCGGCGGCGCGGCCAATCCACAGAAGCCGGACGGGGCTCTCCTGGCGTCCCTACCGATGCGCCACGGGGCGACGGTCGGCGATCTGCACGACGACGTCGTACCGGACGGCGTCCTCGACACGCTGAAGGTCAAGCTGGCCGGGCTACCCTTTCAGCTCAAGGCGTATTTCCAGATCCTTGTCACTCTCGGAGTCGGCGGCTACCGAGACCAGACAGCCCATAGCGACACGATCGATTACGGCAGCGATCATTTCACCTGTTTTCAGTTCGACTACGACTGGCGTCGGGACAACGTGGAGAACGCCAAGCGTCTGCGCGAGTTCATCCTCGAGAAGCGGGCCTATGTGCTGGAAGAGCGCCGCAAGAGGTACGACAACGTCGATCCCGACATCAA
>JBCCGX010000354.1:0-8902 GCA_039029035.1 Acidobacteriota bacterium
GCTGAGGTCGCGACCCCGGCGTGGCCCAAGGCGCGGGTGGCGTGGACCCGCAAAGTCGAGGACTCGCCGTCCTCGAGCACCCGCACCAGGCTGGCGATGGCCGCCGGCTGCTCATAACTCCCGAGCGCGGCAACGAGCCGCGTGCGGACGATGAGATCCTGCTCCCGTTCGAACGCCTGGAGCAGGGGTGACAGCGCCTCCGGCGGCGCCAGCTGCGCCAGAGCGTCCGCCGCCTCGGCGCGGAGCTCCGGCGCCGCCTCCCGCAGACCTTGTAGCAGCACCGGCTCGGTAGCCGGATCGCCGATCCAGCCCAGAGCGCGGAAGATCTCGATCTTGACCTGCAGCCGTTCGCCCTGTGCTTCGAGCCCCTGCAAGAGCTTCGGTACCGCCCGGCTTTCGCGCCGCATGCCGAGCGCCATGGCAGCCATGGAACGGTAATCCGGCGACTCGCTGTCGAGGCCCCGGATCAGCGCCTCGTAGGGAATGGAATGGTAGAACCAACCATTGGCCAGCAGTGGCCCGGACCCAACGAGCAACAGCAGAGCCCCCAGGCAGGCGACCCGAAAGAGGGGATTCGAAACGGTTGTGCTTTCAACGTTTGACTTGGCGTGTGACATGGCGGCCGAATTCCTTTCTTGCAGCGACTCTTGACCTCGAAGAGGGGTTTGGAGAGCGAGTACAGAGCGTGCGGGGTTTCTATCCGGGCAGGTCTCTATCCGAGCAGGGTGCGCTCGACGAGCCAGAACGCCCCCAGGGCGAAGATCCCGGCCGAGGCCAGCTTCATGGCGCCGTCGTACCAGGTTTGGCGGAAGCTCCAGACGAGGAAGGGGTAGAACACGGCGACGAGGGCGACCTGCCCGATCTCGACGCCAAGGTTGAACGACAACAGGGTCACGAGCGCCGAGCCCGAGGCCAGGTCGAGCTCGCTCAGCACGCCGTAGAAACCGAGCCCGTGGACCAGGCCGAAGCCGAAGGCGAGGAGCCCGCGGTGGGCGTTCTGGTAGCGCGACAGGTTGTCGATTGCCACATAAACAATGCTCGCAGCGATAGCGCTTTCCACCAGCCACGACGGCAGGTTGACCAGGCCGTACCAGGCGAGCCCCAGGGTGATGCTGTGGGCGGCGGTGAAAGCGGTGATCACCTTGACCAGCTCGGAGAAACGCCGATTCACCAGGAGCAAGGCGAGCAGGAAGAGGATGTGGTCGATACCGATCAGGATGTGCTCGATGCCGAGCACCACGAAACGGCCAGCGTGAGCGAGCCAGGGTCCCCGCGCGGCGGCGCCGAGGCTGATCTCTAAATCGTGCAGCGTACGGTCGAAAAGGAACTCTTCGGTCTTGCCGCCGGCCTCGATCTGGCCCACTGCACGATGCCGCGAATCGATCTCGAAGAAGACGAAATAGGCGATGCTCAGGCTCTCGATCGACGAAGGACAGCGATAGGCGAGATCGAGACGGACGTCAGCATCGAGGCGGCCGTACTCGATCCGCGGCGGGTCCGGGAGGCAGGCCGCGCCAGCCGAAGCGACGCGCAGCCGCTGACGCAAGTAGGCCGCGATATCTGGCTCGCGCTCGATCAGCTGGTGCCGGGGAACCGGCGTCACCAGATCGGTTTCGATACCGAGAGCCACCGCCAGGTCGTGGGCCGAGAGGGTCAACTGGTAGCGCACCAACGAGCCTTCGACCGCGACCCGCGCCGTGCTCAGATTCGTCCTATGCGCGGCGACGGGCGTGCTGCACAGCAACAGGAGCGCCAGGGTCCACCAAGTAGCCCCCCGCAGCACCCTTTTGCCACCAGGACCCACTATGCCACGTTCTGTCATCGTCCCAGCCACGATCGCTGTCCTCCGATTCACCGTTACCTAGATCCATCTCGACACGCGGTTTGTTCACCTGGGAGGGAGGCCTATGGAGCGAGCACGCAGCGAACGTGTCTGAGCTGAGGTTCGCTCCGTAAGACGCGAGGCCCTGCAAAAACAGCGCTTTGTTACGGAGCCGAGCAGCCGAGGCGAGTTCGAGCTGCGGCGCAGCCCATGGGCCGACCGGGCGTACTTGGATGCGATTTACCTGGAATTCAGCTTGCCACCATGCCCTTGATCAGTCGTCGCTATCGCTGTCACTGTCACTGTCGCTATCGCTGTCACTGTCACTGTCGCTATCGCTGTCACTGTCGCTATCGCTGTCACTGTCGCTATCGCTGTCGCCCTCTTCATCGTCGGCCAGTTCGCACTCGGCCAGGACCCGAGACGGCGATCCCGAGCCGGAAACGATCTTGAGTGCGCCGACGAAGAGACGGCAGGAACCGGTCTCGGCCTCGGCGAGCTGCCCCAGGTTGGCGGCGTTCTCGATGAACTTCCAGCCCCGCTGCAACCCCTTGCGGTGGGCGTACCAACCCTGGCCGAAAACGTCGTTGGTGGGACCACGACCGCTCTCCCCCGAGTCGATGGAGATGTTGTCCATCACCAGACCATTGATACGGATGTCCTTTTCTCCTTCGATCTCGATCAATCGATCGATGACCGCTTCGTGGAAGCCGGGATAGTTGAAGCCGTTGATGTAGGGCGACGTCACCAGGTCTGTCGGAGCGGCGAAAAAGAAGCGATCCCAGCCGGCGTTGACCACGATCCAGGCACCGTCGACGATCTCGTCCTCCACCGCTTCGATGTCCTCGACAGTCACCGTATTGACCGTATCGTCGCCAAAATTCGTCACGGCGACATCGGCCGAGGGCACGCCGCCGTTCTGATCGAGCTCGATCTGGACCCGGGAACTGATGTCGATAAAGACGATCGGCCCGGTGAGATCCTCGCCACCGAACTCATCGACCGAGCGATTGTCGGGCTCCGACACTTCGATATCGCCGGGGAACTCGCTGACCCAATGATCGGTCGAGTCGACATGAGTGCCGTAGTGCTCGAAGAGAAAGACGAAGCCCCAGCGAAAGAATCCGAGCTCGGTCTGGAAGCTGGCCATCGGAATGGTGGTGGCCGGCGGTGAGAAACCCGCGTGGGGTTGGCTGTCGCCGACCGGCATGTCGAGATCGGGGGTCAGAAGATCGCCATCGGTGGGCGCGAACACCGGCACCGGATGGGAGAGATCGAGGACAAACGGCTCGGGCGCCGCCCCGGCCGCGGCGGCGATGAAGACGATCGACCCCGCGGCAAGGAGCGACGAGATTCTCTGTTGCATGCTTTACCTTTCGCTGGTTCTTTGTGGTGGGACAGCAGATGGCTTCTGCGCGTCGGCGCAAAAAAGCCTTACCAAGGACTGTGCCAACCGCGGCCCAAGCCAAGCCAGCGATGCGTAAACTTCCCAAATAGGCGACTTGGACCGCCGAAACCAACGACTGCCAATTTGCCGACACCTTGGAGAGTCAAGCGTTGCTTGACATGTTCCCGAGCTGATCGAGAGCAATGTCAAGCGGAGCCTGACAGCACGATGTATCGAGGCACTTTTTTCGTTTGGGTTGAAACTCTCGGCAAGGTTTTTCTCGCCTACCGGAGTGCAGGGCGCCGGTAAGGCGCCACCTCGAAGAACGAATTCTGAGAAAACTCCCAACCACTCAAGGATCGAAAGCCTCATGTCTATAGAAACGAATTCCCCCGTCTCCTGGCGGGCGACGCGTTCGGCCGCGATGCGCACTGTCCTGGCGCTCGCAAGTCTGCTCTTCCTCGCCTCCAGTGGACCCGCTTCCGGCCAAGCCACTGCCGGACCGACCCTGGTACTACAGATCGACAACGCCCGCTCCCAGCTCGAATGGGTCACTCTGGTGCCTCTGGATAGTGGCTACGACCTGCTGCGCGCTCCCCTCGATGTCGGCGGCCGTCTGAGCATCACGCCTTCGGGCGAGGGTTTTCAGGTCGATAGCGCGGGGGTATCGATCTCCGGTTCGGGAGAGGGCTTTGTGCCGGACAACACGATCGAGGTCGCTGGCGATCTGGTCGCCTCCATTGCCGCCACTCGGAGATCGTTCCCCAACCGGCTAGCCTTCGCCCTCGCCGACGACCACCAGCTGACCCTCGCCAACGCTTCGATCAGCCGTCGCCTGGGCGATTCCGAGGCGATCCTCGAGGGTGCAGAGCTGGCCTTCACCGAGCAGAGGCGCCGGGCGAGAATCCGCGTCAACCTAGGTAACAGCACCTTCCGCTGGCGGATCGAGGCAACTGCCGATCTCGAGATCGACGGCCGCATCGAACCCACCGCGATCCATGGTGTGCTGCGCGGCGATGTACAGGTCATCGACGAAGCCTTCCCCTTCACCTCCCGTTTCATCGACGTCCTGGGATCCGAGTTGCGCTACGTCGACGAAGGATCTGGAGACCCAACTTTTCTGCTGCTGCACGGCAATCCCACCTCGACCTACCTGTGGCGCAATGTCATCCCCCATCTCACCCCGCGAGGGCGCACGATCGCCGTCGATCTGATCGGTTTCGGTGCATCCGCCAAGCCTGACATCGACTACACCTTCCTCGAACACTCGGCTCACATCGACGCGTTCATCGAGGCTCTCGATCTGCGGGACATCATCCTCGTGGTGCACGATTGGGGCGGCGCCATCGGTCTCAACTACGCTGCCCGCAATCCCGACAACGTCGCCGGCGTGGTCTTCTTCGAGACTTTCCTGCGGCCCTTCGACAGTCTCGAGCAGGCTTTCGGTCCGTCTTCCGGCGACCCGGCCAACCCGTCACTCTTCGACCTTTTCGGCCTCATGCGGACCGGGGTGGAAGAGGATCCCAGCCCGCAGAGTGGCTGGGAGCTCAACGTGCGCCAGAACTTCTTCGTCGAGCAGCTTCTGCCCGCCGCCATCGTCCGTCCCCTCACCGCCTTCGAACAGGAACAATACGAAGCCCCGTTCCTCGACGAGAGCAGTCGACTCCCGGTCTGGCGGCTACCGCGGGAGATCCCCATTGCCGGCATCTCCGTCGGTGGCTCGACCGCCGTCGCCGAGGCTCTCGACGCCAACGTCGACTTCCTCCTCGCTTCACCGATTCCCAAGCTGAGCTTCTTCGCCACACCCGGGATCCTGATCCAGGCGACCCGCGACCTGCCGCTGATCGAGAGCTTCCCGAACATCACCGTGGTGCCGTTCGGCGCCGGGATCCACTACCTGCAGGAAGATGATCCGCAGCGCATCGGATCGAGCGTCGTCGAGTGGCTCGACGCCAACTTTTAGCTTAACCCGGCAGACCGATTCGCCGCACCAGCTCCTGGAAGCGGCGATCGGCACGCAACCGGTCGAAGAGAGGGTCGACGCGCAGCGAGAGAATCCACACTCCACGCTCCGCCGCGGCCTCCTCTAGCCACTCCCACGCCTCCTCCTCGTCCGCCAGGGCGAGGTGGAGGCGGGCGATATGGAAGGCGGAGACCTTCATCTCTTGCGCCGCTTGCAACAGTTGCTCGAGCAGTTCCCGAGCTTCCTGCTCGTCGCCCGCTAGCACCTCGGCCACCCCCAGCTCGGAGAGATACCGCGGGTGGTTGCCCGACAGCTCGAGCGCCAGCCGGTATTCGGCCCTCGCCTCGTCGAAGCGATCACTGGCGAGATAGGCGCTGGCCAGGTAGCCGTGGGCCGGAGCGAAGCTCGGATCGAGCTCGAGCGTCGCCCGCAGCTGCTCGATCGCTGCCGCCGGGCGACGGGCGTGGAGCAGAGTCCAACCGCGCACGGAATTGACGATCAGCGACAACGGATCGAGGCTCTGTGCTCGATCGATCTCCGCCAGCGCTTCGTCGTGGCGGCCCATTCGAGTCAGGAATTCGGCATACCACTGGTGGGCGGTGGCGTTGTTCGCATCGAGCTCGACCGCCCGCAGGTAGTTGCGCTCGGCCGCCCGCTGATCCCAATCGTACTCGTGCTGGACCAGCGCCAGGGAGGCGTAGGGCTGGCCCAGATCGTCCTCGCGCTCGAGGGCCGCGAGCACCGCCTCTTTGGCCTTGGGGTAGGCGACGACCGGCGGCATGGAGCCATAGGAAGGTAGCAGCGCGTAGCAGTCGGCCAGGCCGGCATAAGCGTTGGCGTCGTCCGGTGCCAGGCGCGCTGCGGCCTCGAAGTGCTCGACCGCGCGCCCGAGAGCGGCCGCGGTGCGCTTGTTCCAAAAGTAGCGCCCCTTGAGATAACTCTCGAGAGCCTGCGGCTGCAGCGGCCCCACCGGCGCCAACCGATCCTCTTCTTCCGGCGTCAGCTCAGCTCGGATCTCCACCGCGATAGTCCGCGCCAGCTCCCGTTGCAGTGTCATGACATCGCGCAGATCGCGCTCGTAGCTGCGGCTCCACAGATGGGTTCTGGTCGGCGCATGGATTAGCTCGACCGTCAGCCGAACCCGATCCCCCTGGCGCAGCACCGAGCCTTCGAGCACCGCGTCGACGCTGAGCAGGTCGGCAATCTCTGGCAGCGGAACCCGCTTCTCGCGAAACTGCATGACCGAGCCACGCGAGATCACCCGCAGGGAGCCGATTCGGGCGAGATCGACGATCAAGGCTTCGGTCATTCCGTCGGAGAAGTACTCCTCCCCTGGCGCCGGGGCGAGGTCCATCATCGGCAGCACGGCGAGAGAATGAATCGCCTGCGGCGCCGGTCCGCTGCGGCTCGCAGCGAAATGGTGCACCGCCAGGGCCAGCAACACCAACGGGATCAGCGTCAGAGACGCCAGGATCCGGCGCCGCGGACCGATGGCGCGGCGCGCTCGCAAGGCTTTCGTCCGCAGCTTGCGGAACAGGCTCGTTTGCTGGCCACCGGGCGCTTCACCGTCGAGGTAGCGCCGCAGATCCGCCGCCAGCTCGACGGCTGATCCGTAGCGCTGCGAACGATCCCGTGCGATCGCCTTGGCGGTAATCCAGTCGAGGCCCGAGTCCAGCTGGCGAGCGAGGGCCTGCGGCGTGATCCGCCGATCGGCACAGATGACGCTGCGTCTCGTCGCCTCCAGCGATTCGAGCCGTCGGCTGGGTGGCGGAGGCGACTCGTGCAGGATGCGATGCACGATGCCATAGAGCGATCGCTTCTGGTCGTCGAAGGGTCGAGATCCGACCAATAGCTCGTAAAGCAGGATGCCCAGCGAGTAGACATCTGCCCGGGCATCGACTTCGATACCCTCGTCGCCGGCCAGCATCGCCTCCGGACTCATATAGGCCGGCGTCCCCAGCAGACTGCTGCCGACCGTGTGCAGGGTCGCGGCGGAGAGGGGTTGGCCGAGAGATTTGGCGATACCGAAGTCGATGATCTTGGGCACCGGCTCATCTCCAGCTTCCATGACCAGGACGTTCGAGGACTTGATGTCGCGGTGCAGGATACCTTTCTGATGGGCGTGCTGCACCGCCCCACAGACCTTGATCAAAAGCTCGAGCCGCCGCCGCACATCCAACCGCTGTTGATCGCAGTAGAGGGTGATCGGCGGCCCTGGGATGTGCTCGAGGACGACATAGGGCTGCTCGTTGTCGGAGAGGCCGGCGTCGTAGACCTGGGCAATGTTGGGGTGTGACATACGAGCCAAGGCCTGGCACTCCGCCTCGGCACGGTGGATCATCTCCCGATCCATCTGCCCACGGTGGATCAACTTCAAAGCCACCTGGCGCTCGAACGGTGTGGTCTGCTGTGCCAGATACACCGTTCCCATACCACCCGTTCCCAGAATGCCGACGATCCGATAGGCACCGACCCTCTCGGGCCGCGGCTGCGGCAAGGGAGATGGCGGCAGCAGGGTCTCACCGAGGTCTGCTACCGGCGGGCCTCCGTTCTGCCCCGCGACCGGATCGCGGGTGGGAGGGACGTCTATCTCCGCGGCGCCACCAGCCAGCGATCCTTGCCGAGACTCGATCAACTCGGTCACATCCAGGGCTTCGAGAGATCTGCGGTGAGGAAGAGGATCAACCATCGAGCGCAGGACCGACTCCGCCAAAGAGGCGGCCTGAGGTGGCGAAACAGACGTGGGGCGCAAGCGCTAGTCGGAGAGCATTTCGGGCTGCCGTGAAGGATCGGCAATAGAACTGATACAGACTATACGTCCAGGCGCGGCCGATCGGATCTCTCGAACCGGCCACGCTCGATCCCGTGCCGTTTGATCAGCGCGTGAATCACCTGTCGGGATACCCCCGCCAGCGTCGCGGCGCGCGAAACCGAGCCCTCGGCGCGACTGAGAGCCTGCTCCAAATAGGCTCTCTCGAACCGTGCGTTGGCCTGCGCCCGCGCGGCGGGCAAGGGGTCGAGCGCAACGTCGGCGGCCGGTGCGCCGTCCTCGTGCTCGTCGCCCAGACCCAGATCGAGGTGGGTGATGAAGGGCGCCGCGGCCAGCAAGATGCCGCGCTGGATGCGGTGCTCGAGCTCCCGTACATTGCCGGGCCACGAATGTGCGCGGAGAGCTTCTCGCGCTTCGTGGGTAAAGCCACGCACACGGCCTTCGGCGTCTCCCTGACAACGGGCCAGGAAGTGCTCGGCGAGCAGCAGGACGTCTTGCCCGCGTTGGCGCAGCGCCGGGACCTCGATCGTCAGCACGGCGAGACGATAGTAGAGATCCTGGCGGAAGGCCTCTCGGGCAACCATCTCCTCGAGATCCCGGTGGGTGGCGCAGACGATGCGGACGTCGAGAGGGACCGGCTGGCCGCCGATCGGATGAACGACCTGATGCTGGAGAAAACGCAACAGCCGGGGCTGGAGGGTCAAGGGGACCTCGGCGATCTCGTCGAGCAGCACGGTGCCGCCGTCGGCTTCGCGCAGCCGGCCGCGGCGCGCTCTCGAGGCGCCGGTGAAGGCGCCCTGCTCGTGGCCGAAGAGCTCACTTTCGATCAGCGATTCGGGCAAGGCGCCGCAATCGACGACGATAAAGGGGCGCTCGGCACGACCGCTCAGCCGATGCAGATGGCGGGCCATCACTTCCTTGCCGGTGCCGGTCTCACCCGTCAGGCAGATCGTCGCCTCC
>JBCCGX010000355.1:0-8900 GCA_039029035.1 Acidobacteriota bacterium
CGAGAACATCTACGCCAAGAGGTTCTCCGTCGAGACCCCTGACCGCCTCGGGTGGCGCCGCAAGTTGTGGCAAGTTCTGGTCGATGGCTTCTTTTCGCGCTGGATCCCCCGCCAAGGTACGGTGCTCGATTTCGGCTGCGGACTGGGCGAGTTCATCAATGCGGTCGACGCACGGCGGCGCATCGGCGTCGATCTGCGCGACGGCGCCAAGGCTCATCTCGCATCGGGAGTCGAGTTCGTCGTTTCCGAAGATACGCGAATGCCCACCCTCGAGGACCAGGAGGTCGACGTGATCTTCTGCTCCAACCTGCTGGAGCACCTACCGGACCGGGAGATGGTGAATCACCTCTTCGAGGAGTTTCGCCGTATCTTACGCCCCGATGGCCGACTGCTCATTCTCGGCCCCAACCTGCGCTATGCGGGCGTCGCCTACTGGGACTTTTTCGACCACATCTTGCCGTTTACCGAACATTCCCTGAGCGAGTCTCTAATCGTCAACGGTTTCGAGGTCGAGACCCTCCATCCTAGATTTCTGCCCTACACGACGGTCGGCTCGTCGATGACGCCCCTTTTCCTGGTTCGCTGGTATCTTCGGCTACCCTTCGTCTGGCGCTTCTTCGGCGCTCAGTTCTTCGCCGTCGCCACGCCGCGGCAGGCTTGACGCAAGAGAGAACGATGCAAATCCGTACCGTTCTGATCACCGGCGGCGCCGGCTTCGTCGGCTCCAACCTGGCGCTGCGTCTCAAGCAGTCGTCAGAGACCCTGCGCGTCATCGCCTTCGACAACCTGTTGCGCAGCGGCAGCCAGCTGAACCTCGAACGCTTGCGCCGAGGGGGTGTCGAGTTCGCCCACGGCGACATCCGCTGCCCGGAAGATCTGGCTCGGGTCGGCCGATTCGATCTCCTGCTCGATTGCTCCGCCGAGCCCTCGGTCCATGCCGGCAGCAGCGGCTCACCCGCGACCGTGATCCACACCAACCTGGTCGGCACGATCCATTGCTTCGAGGCGGCGCGCCAGCATGGTGCTGCCATCCTCTTTCTGAGCTCGAGCCGGATCTATCCCATCGCGGCACTCAATGGACTCCGTTATGTCGAGGACGCGACGCGCTTTCGCCTCGCCGAGCACCAAGACTTGGTGGGCAGCAGCGACCGCGGCATTGCCGAAGACTTCCCTCTCGACGGTCCCCGGTCCTTCTACGGCGCCACCAAGCTGGCCAGCGAGCTGCTGCTGCAAGAGTATGTTTTCAACTATGACGTTCCCGGGCTGATCTACCGCTGTGGTGTCCTTGCCGGCCCGTGGCAAATGGGGCGGGTCGACCAGGGCTTCCTCAGCTTGTGGGTGGCCCGACACCACTTCCGCAAGCCCTTGAAGTACATCGGCTTCGGCGGCACCGGCAAACAGGTGCGGGACGTGCTCCACGTCGACGACCTCTGCGACCTGGTCCTGCTCCATCTGGCCGAGCCCTCGGCCTGGGATGGGCGGATTTACAGCGTCGGCGGCGGTCCGGAGGTGTCGACCTCGTTGCTCGAGCTCACCGATCTCTGTCAGCAAGAGATCGGCCATCGGGTTACCATCGAGCCGGTGCCCGACACGTCACCACTGGACGTGCGCCTCTTCATCTCGGACTGCACGAAGATTTCCCATGACATTGCCTGGAAACCGCAACGCCGGATCGAAGAGATCGTGACGTCGACCGCACGCTGGGTCGCCGACCACGAGTCGGCTCTCGAGAAGATCCTCGGCTGAGCGTGGGCCGGCGATCAACGGAGCTATCGATGACGACTTTCAACACCGTGTTGGTGACCGGGTCCTCCGGCCTCATCGGCTCGGCAGCTGTTTCTTTCTACGCTGAGCGCGGCGCACGGGTGGTTGGGGTGGACAACAACATGCGTCGCTCTTTCTTCGGCAAAGACGGCGACACGACTTGGAATCGCCAACGGCTGGAAGCGGCACACGCCGAGTTCCAGCACGTTGACCGCGACATCCGAGATCGTGCCGGCATGGACGATCTGATCGCCCAAACCCAACCCGACGTGCTGATCCACTGCGCGGCGCAGCCATCCCACGACCTGGCCAAGGATCGAACCTTTGACGACTTCGACATCAATGCCGTCGGCACCCTGAATCTGCTCGAAGCCTGCCGCCAGCACTGTCCGGAATCACCCTTCCTGTTCATGTCGACCAACAAAGTCTACGGTGACGCACCCAACGAGGTCCCCTTGGTCGAGCTCGAGAGTCGCTATGACTTCGCCGATGCGGCGGATCGCGAGGGCATCCGCGAGGACTGTCGGATCGATCATTGCACCCACAGCTTGTTCGGCGCCTCGAAGGCTGCCGCCGATCTCCTGGCCCAGGAGTACGGCCGTTACTTCGGCATGCCGGTCGGTATCTTCCGCGGCGGCTGCCTGACCGGCGCCCACCACAGCGCCGCCGAGCTGCACGGCTTCCTCGCCTACCTGGTGCGCGCCTGCCTGGAGGGTCGCACCTACCAGATCTTCGGCTACAAGGGAAAACAAGTACGCGACAACATCCACAGCTACGACGTACTCAGCGCCCTACACGCCTTCGCCCTCGACCCGCGGCCCGGGGAGGCCTACAACCTCGGCGGCACGCGCCAGAACTCTATCTCTCTGCTGGAGGCCGTGCGCCGAGTCGAAGAGCTCACCGGGCGCTCCATGGAAACCACCTACGTCGAGCAGAACCGGGTCGGCGACCATATCTGCTACATCTCCGACATGGGCAAATTCAAACGCCACTACCCCGACTGGTCGATCACTCGCAGCCTCGACGACATCCTCGGCGAGATGTTGGAGGTTGCTGAGAGCAGCTAGCTGTCCCAGTAATCGAGCACCGACGATTCAGGATCGAAAAACAGCTTGTGGCTTTGGCCGAAGCGATCGAAGTAGCTCGGCCAGTTTTCGGGGCTGGGCGCCAAGGGATTCGGTGACGGCTCGCGACGCACCAAGGCCATGTAGCGCTCCAAGGCTTCGACGCCCTCGGTTTTGAGGCGATCGCGAACCCTCTCGGTGGTGTTGTCGTCGTGGATCCGGTAGTTGAGCAACGGCTCGTCGACAAACGCCGGCTCACCGTAGTGGACGGAACGGATGAGAAAGTCCCAATCGAGCGAGAAGCGGAGGTTGCTGAAACCGCCGACCTGATCATAGAGCTCGCGGCGAAACAAGAAGTTGCTGCTCGAAACGGAGAAGTTGTGCACCAGCAGGCCATAGCCGACTGTCGGGCATCCGACCGTGTCGTCGAGGCAGCCGCTATACCACTGCGGCCAGGCATTCGAGGATGGCAATGCCGCGCCCGCCTGATCAACGAAGTTGACACCGGAGAAGGCGAGGAGATGGCGCCCTTCCGCGATCCACGGTTGCAGACGCTCGATACGTTGTGGATGGTAGAAGTCGTCCGAATCCAGCAAGCTCACCACCTCACCACGAGACGCCTCGATGCCACGCGTGACGGCGGCATGGGCGCCTCGGTTGGTTTGCTCGATCAGCTGGACTCCGTCGAGATCGAGCGTGTCGAAGAGGCGCCGCAGAAGGGCTGGGCTATCGTCTGTCGAGCCGTCGTCGACGACCACCAGCTCGAGTGGCCGGTAGCTCTGCTCGGCGACCGAACGAATCGTCGTCTCCAAGAAGGCCGCGTGGTTGTAAGACGGGATGACGACCGAGACTCTGGGCCGTGGCGAATTGCGCAACGGATCAAGTCTCGATGTGAGTCTGCAGAATATCCCGCAGCTCGCCGATAAAGCGGCTCCAGAGGAACCTGTCCTCGGCCCGGGCGGCCGCTCGGCGCCGGATCGACTCGCGGTAGCGCGGCGCCTCGACGAGGCGGAACAGCGCCCGCGCCATCTCTGGCACATCCAGGTACGGCACGACGATCCCCGCCTCGCCATCCAGCGCTTCCGACGCGCCGCCGGCATCGCGGAAGGCCACTACTGGCAGGCCGCGTGCCAAAGCCTCGAGGTTGACCAGGGGGAACGGATCCTCACGCGAGGTCAGCAAGAAGATATCGGCCGCCAGGTAAAAATCGACCGCACTGTCTTGCTGGCCGGTGAAACGAATGCGATCTTGCAGACCGAAGGTGGCGATATCGTGCTCACACCAGGAGCGCACCAGCGGCCCTTGCTCGTCGCCCCCCACCCAGAGGAAATAGGTGTTGTCGATCTCATGGTCGACGATGGCGTGACGGGCCGCTTGAACGAAGAGATCAGGTCCCTTGCGATGGTGAATCGAGCCACAGCCGAGAACCAATGTGGCGTCTTCGGGGAGGTCGTAACGTTCGAAGATCTTGCGCCGTGCCGTGTCCCGATCTTCGTTCTCCGGCCGCCAGCCCGTGACACCGACATAAACCACCGTGAGCCGGTCGGCCGGAATCTCGAAATGCTCGACGATCGCGTCGCGGACGAACTCGGAGACCACGATCACCGTCTGCGACGACTCGACGATGTCGTGGATCGTCTCGGCGCCCAAGGCCTCGATCGTCGTCGGTAGCTCGTGGACCAAGGACACCACCGACAGCCCCATGCTAGCGAGCTGCTTGGCCACCGCGCTGCTGGCGACCGTGTTGCAGATCGCGACGCCGGGTGACTGGCCGATTGCCCGTACCGCCTCGGCGACGACGGCCTCCTCGCTTCGGTCGGCGAAATCTTGCACATCGAGCACGTGGGCATAGCGCTCGAAATCCGCCCGCAGCTCCCCGCCGGCCCGCATGATCAGGTAGAGCTCGTAGTCTTCGTAGCGCGCGAAGCTCTCGAGCACCTCGAGTAGGTAGATCTGGGCACCGGCCCGGGCCGCATCGTGGGAGACGAAGAGCAGGGGCGTCGCCGTTCCAGGCGCCCGCTCCGCAGCTGAGCACCGGGTCCACTCGATAGGCTGCGGCTCGCGAGCCTCCTGAGGCTGGCTCGCCGGTTCCCCGGCCGGAGTCGAGTCGGCAACGACCGGAGGCGGCTCGAGAGTCGTCACCGGCGTCGTGAGGTCGGCTATCCGAGCATCTTCCGAAAACTCTGCCAAGCGATCAGCCATCCTGTCCTCGCCGATGCCGTCGAGCAGGCCGGCGGTCGTATCGCGGCCCGGGTCACTGGCCATGAACTCGCCCACCTCGCCGGAGGTTCCAGCGAGGTAGTGCAGCAAGGGATTGCCGGCATCGGGATGGCGCTCGCGGTAACGCGAGGCGTTGAAGAAAGGATTGGGGTCCCGGCCTTCGGCGCCGCCATAGCGCACGAAGTGGTAGAGCGGATCGATTTGTAGCTGGCCGACCTCCGGATAGCGGCGTAGGTAGAAGGCCGGATCGAACAGGCCGCTACGCAAGATCTGTCGCGCCTGGCGCCACCAACGCAGGCGGCTACCGAGGCGGAAACTGAGCAGCCATAGAGGCAGCTTGCACAGCAGGCCAAAGCCGCCATAGTTCCAGTCGAGCCAGAGAGCACGCCCGGGTGGATTGACCTGCCGTGCCAGGGCCAGCCGCTGGATACCGCCGAGCTGATCGACGAGCTCGACCCGCTGTCGATCCCGCTCGTCGTGCTCGGCTGCGGCAGCTCGAGTCGCTTGCGCCAGGCGGGCCCGCTCGGCAGCCGCCCGGTGGTGCTCGACGATGGCCAGACGATGGTGCTCGGCCACGGCTCGCCGCGCCCGTTCGGCCAGATCCAAGGCCCGCTCGGCCAGGTCGCGATAGCTGTCCTGATTCCCACTCGTCTCGGCCAGCTTCTCCACCAGCCAGGCGCTACCGGCTTGCTGCTCTCGCACCTGACTCGCCAGCCAATCGAGGGTCTCGCTGATGTTCTCGAAGCTTGGCGCGAGATCACTTTCCAGCTGGCCTTGGCGCTGGTTGAGGTATCGCCGCGCCTGGGTGAGCTCGGCAGTCAGCTTCAGCAGGCGTTCGTCGACTCGGCGCTCCAACCGCCGGATCCTCTTTTGCGGATCGCGCAGGGTGCGCAAGACGGTCCGTGTCGTCTCCAGATAAGCCCGCCCGTGAACCTTCGACGGCTCCAACACAGCGCCCTCCGCCCATTCGTTCCAGGCGTTGATAAAGAGGAACTGGTCGTCGTCACCGGGCCGTTCGAGCGTTTCCAACGCCACTTTCTCGAGCCAATCTCCATACCTTTCGGGGGTGCTGCGGGCGAAGACGGTGGCGTCCTTGCGCCGCCGCGGGGTGTTGTCCCAGCTCGGCATGACGCCGCGGTAGACCGGGAATCCCTTGTCCGGCAGGGGCTCGATGGCGGCGACTCCCTCCTGGTAGTCGAACACGCGGCCGGTGAAACCCTCGACCGGGTCGTCCATCTCCGGAGTGATCTCGTGGTGCAGAAAGGTGTGCGGCGGAAATTCGACGATCGCGTCAAAGCCTAACTCGCGGGGATCCTCCACCTTCCAGACGGCGCACAAATGGAGTCCCGGCAAGCCGGCGCGGATCGCTGCTTCGCGCCATCGATCCGTCGTTGCCCTGGGATCAGCGAGCAGATCGGCACGGTAGACCAATAGCACAGGCTCGCCGTTCTTCCTGATGTAACGCGGATCGAGCAGTGCCGGCAACACATCATCGATAAAGCGGGCATCGCTCTCCGGTGAGTGCTCCTGCGCCATGAGCACATGCTGCGACTCGCCATCCCATCGGCGCGTCCAGTTCTCATTCGCCCAGCAGACACAGAAGGGGAAATCGGGCTCACCGCTCTCGAGCATGGCTTCGAGTGGCTGCTCGAGTAACTTCCGACCGTGAAACCAATAGTAGTAGTAGCAGAATCCGTGGATGCCATACTCGCGGGCAAGCGCTGCCTGGCGGATGCGAGTCTCGGCCAGACGCAGATCGTAGAAGCCCAGATCGGCCGGCAGAAAGGGCTGCTCGTGGCCGCGAAAGCTCGGCTTGGCCCGGGCTACGTTGGCCCATTCGGTAAAGCCTTTGCCCCACCACTTGTCGTTCTCCGGGATCGGGTGAAACTGCGGCAGGTACATCGCCAGAGCCTTCACCCGAGAGCTCACGGCATCGCTGCCCGGCTCGCCCGTCCCGGTCGATCCGGCAACCGCTTGGGACATCATCGCCTCGAACGTCGTCGACTCGGCAACACGTTCGATCTCTCCACGGTTCTCCTGCAGCCTGCGGCGAAGCGACAAGATCTCGCCATCGAGATCGAACGCGGCCAGGGCACTGTCCTCAGTGTCCTCACCGATAGAGGCCCCATCGATAGAGTCCTCGCTGATCTCCGGACTGTAGGTCCTCGATTCAGCTGATAGCTGTTTCATGGCTCCCCCCTGACCATGCACATTTTGCCTCCCTGCCCCTGCTTCCTGGCTCCCCCTGATGAGGCCGGCACCCAGCCGCCGCGGCCGTTGCCCGGGCAGAAATTCGCCCGCAGGCTCAACCTGGAGTTCATGACGTGATGGGGTAAAGATCGCCGACTCACCGTAGTCGACTCCAGCCGGAGCTCAGTACGGCGATCCGTGCGAGAACCCCGGAAAAAGGTGGGCTCGTTCCTATCGCTGATTATAGCATGCCAGCCCTGAATCGACACTGGCCAGCGCGCCGAGCATGGGGCGACGTTACCCTGGCCGACAGAGCGGGCAAACCGGCACCGCCGCCCCCTGCAATTTGGGCCAACGCAAGGTCGATGAGCCCTGGCTACAAGGCCTTGCCAAAGGCGCCCCAGCGCTGAGCCTGCGCGGTCTTCTTGACACCCCAGACGCCTGGAGATAGCGTGCTCGGCTGCGCTTCCCCGAGGCATCAAAGAGACCACGAAACGGGTTGCCGATGAGCACCGCGAAGACCCCAAGCCGCTATGAAAAGCTGCTGGCGCTGGCCGGCCTATGGGCCGTTGCCGTGCCCAAGCCGGTGCTGGACGTGGTCGGCCAGACACCCGAGTACTGGCCCGCCAACCGAATCGCTGGCGCGACGATCGCCTTGCTGGCGCTAGCGTTGACGCTACTCCCGCCACTCCTGCTGGGCGGTCTCTTCGCCTTGAAGAAGGACCGAGGCTTCGGTGTCACCGGTGCCGCCTTCAGCGCGGTCTTCGCCGCGCTTCTGGCTCTCGTTCTTTTCGGCAGCCTGTCGCGAGTCTTCGGCAAACACGTACCCCTGCTCCTGCTCAGCCTCGTGGCGTCGGCCTTGATGGCGGCGCTCTATTGGCGCTTTGCCAAGCTGCGAATCTTCTTCTCTCTCTATAGCGTGATGGCACTTCTCGTGCCGTTGGCGTTTCTGCTCTTCAGCCCCACCCGAAGTCTCCTGACTCGCGCCGAACCAGCCGAGGAGACGCTAGCGGGCCGGGTCGAGTTGCGGGCCCCACTGGTCGTCGTGATTTTCGACGAGCTCAACACGCCCTCCCTGCTCAGTCCCGAAGGGCACATCGACGCCAGGCTGTTTCCCAACTTCCACCGGCTGGCGCAGACTTCGACCTGGTATCAGAACGCGACGACGAACTATGGCGGCACGGAAAAGTCGGTGCCGAGCTTGTTGACCGGCAAGCTCCAGGACGGAGCCGGTGCCGGCTCCTCCTACCAACAGAATCCGCTCAGTCTCTTCACACTTTTCTCGGCCCCTGACGGCATGCTGGCGGTCGAGCCGGTCACTCACCTCTGTCCGGCCGAGCTGTGCGGAGAGCCGCCCAAGACCTTGGCCGAAGCGTTGCGGCAGATCATTCCGGACTTTTGGTTGATCTACCAAAACGTCATGGTTCCGACTCGCTTCGCGTCCCGGATCCGCCCCATACCGCAGAGATTCCGCGACCTCGCTGCCGAGGCATCGCAAGAGGGCGCAGCACCCGAAATCGCCGACGCCAGCGCTACGATCGATCGTCTCTCGCAATGGCTCCGCCAGGGCCACGACCAATCGTTGATCTTTCTCCACTTCGGCGTACCCCACGCCCCCTACCTGCTGAACGGCGACGGCACCCAGTACTCCCTGGCCGGGAG
>JBCCGX010000356.1:0-8893 GCA_039029035.1 Acidobacteriota bacterium
GGCGAGGCCCCGGTGATCGACACCACCTCGGCCGAGATCAAGGTGGCTTTCGACGAAGAGGTCATCGAGCAGCTACCGGTGGGTCAGGAATACCGTGATCTGGTGAAGCTGATCCCCGGCGTGCAGTACTCGGAGGACGATATCCGCGGACCGTCGGCCGGTGGCAGCGGCCAGGACAACGTCTACCAATTTGATGGTGTCAACGTCGGTCTGCCGCTGTTCGGCACCCTGTCCGCCGACCCTTCGTCGCATGATATCGAGCAGATCTCGATCATCAAGGGCGGCGCCAAAGCGATCGACTTCAATCGCTCCGGTGGTTTCACGATCAACTCGCTGAGCAAGTCTGGCACCAACCGTTTTCGCGGCTCGCTGAGCTACCAGGTGCAGACCGAAGGTATGACCGGCAGCCGCGACACCGGCAGCAACGAGGCCTTCGAGGAAGACCAGGACTGGGCGGTGTTCTCGATCGGCGGTCCCATCGCCCGCGAGCGCTTGTTCTTCTATGGTTCGTACTATCGTCCGACCAGTGACCGTTCCAATCGCTCGAACTTCTACGGTGGGGTGCCGAGCGCCGAGGAGGAGCGCGACGAGCTGTTCGGCAAGCTGACTTTCACACCGACCGACTCCTGGCTGGTGCACGCCAGCTATAGGGATTCGGAGAATGATCAGAGCGGCTTCGGAGTCGACGAAGACACCTTCGCCGGCACCACTTCCGAGGGCAACGACTCGACCTTGGAGATCGCCATCCTGGAAGCCTCGTGGGTACTCAACGACAGGAGCTTCCTGAATTTCAAGCTCACCGACTTCGCCAACGAGTTCACCGGCCGGCCCGACAATCTGCTCAATTTCGGCATCGCCGATGACGGCAGCGTCGGTCTGGATGTAGGCAATCTCGATGTCCAGGGCCTGTTCCTGGTGCCCCAGCCGATTGCCGGGCTGGACGCCTTCAACGGCTTCATCCAGCCGCTGATCGATCGCTACGGCTTCATCGAGAACGGCGTCGCTACCGGCGGCGGTCGGGTCGGTGTGGCGAGCACGATCAACGACCAGGACTTCTTCCGCGACAGTTGGCAGATCGGCTACGACGTGCTGCTCGGCGCGCACGATCTGCACTTCGGCTACCAGTGGTCGAACGACGAGGAAGATCTGTCTCGAACCTCCAACGGCTGGGGTGTGATCTCCGTGCCTGGCGGCCGATCGACGTTCAATGGTGTGCCGGTGTTCTACGAAGCCCGCTTCGAGCAGCAGAGCTTGCCCGGCGCGGTGCAGGGCACGATCAACTCGCAGTTCGAATCGCAGAGCTTCGAAGTCAACGACACTATCCGCCTCGACGATTGGACGTTCAATGTCGGCGTGGTGGTCTCCAACGACGAGCTGTTCGGTGAAGGTCTGCGCGAGAACCCGTCCAACGTCTCCGGTTTCGAGCTGGCACCCGGCAACCAGTACAAGATGTACGAGGTCGACTGGGACGAGATGATCTCGCCGCGCCTCGGTGCGACCTGGAGCTACAACCAGCGCGACACGGTCTACGCTAGCTACGCACGCTACTATCCTGCCGCCAGCTCGCTGCCCCGCGCCGCCTCCTGGGCGCGTAACCTGCGGCGCAGCATCCGCGCCTTCTTCGACGAGAGCGGCAATCTCATCGGCACCGATCCGGTGCGCTCGTCGTCGGGCAAGTTCTTCGCCGACGATCTCGATCCGCGCTCGATCGACGAGTTCATCATCGGCCATTCGCGCCAGATGAGTGATCGCTGGACCGGCAAGGCCCACGTGCGCTACCGCTACGGCACCAACTTCTGGGAAGACACCAACAACAACGCGCGCTCGCGCTTCCTCGCCCCTGAGGGCATTCCACAGACCGACTACATCCCACAGCTCAACGATTACCGGGCCGAGGTCGGTGGCTCGTCCTATGTCATCGCCGAGCTCGACGGTGCTTTCACCAAGTACTACGAAGCCAGCCTCGACGCCGAGTGGCGGGGCTCAAAGGCCTATTTCAAGGGTTCCTACGTGTGGAGCCACTACTACGGCAACTTCGACCAGGACAACACCACGACGGAGAACGACGCCAACTCTTTCGTCGGCTCATCGTTCATCGCCGATGGTGCCGGCCGTCAGCTGTGGAATTTTCGCGAAGGCAATCTGCGGGGTGACCGACGCCACCAGCTGAAGCTGTTCGGCTACTACAACTTCGAGTGGAACGGCTCGGCCGGCGCCTACGCGATCTACCAGAGTGGCCAGCCCTGGGAGGCCTGGGATGTCGAGGTCTACCGCGCCCTGACCGGCAGCTCGAGCGATACCAGCCGGTTTGCCGAGCCAGCTGGCTCCAGGACGACCAGCGACCACTTTCAAGTGGATCTCAACTACACCCAGAACTTCAAGCTGGGTAATCGCTACGACATTCAGTTGCGCGCCGATCTGTTCAATGTGTTCGACGAACAGACCGGTTACAACATTCAGAACAAGGTCAACAGCGCCAACTTCGGCACGCCAAGGGATTTCTTCAATCCGCGGCGATTACAGCTGATGGTCAAATTCGGGTTCTGACAACCCTCTGACCTGGCTAGAGCCCACGGGGGGCGATCTCCGCGCTATGGAAGGCGCCCCTCGACATCGACTGGTGCGAAGGTCAGTTGGCGCGCCTCTGATTCGATGCGGGTGCCGTCAGCGAGCTCGGCTTCGACGTACCAGAATTCTGCGATGTTGCCTTCTGTCCAGCGCCAACGGGTGGCGTCGGTGCGGTGGGTTGTGATCGGTATCCCGGCGTGATCGAGCAGGAAGACGCGGTACTGGCGTGCGTCGACGACCGGGGTCCATTGCAGATCGACGGGGCCAGGAGGTAACAAGGCACCGGCCAGCGGCGAGATCAGCTGCAGCGTCTGGACAGGGTCGTCCAGGCGAAAGACCTGGGTGTCGGACTCGAGGACGGTCGGCGGGGGGGAAGGCGTGGAGCTCGAGAGTGCGAGCAGGCCGCCGAGAACTGCGGTGGCGAGACCAGCGGCGAGCAGCAGCGAGCGCGAGACTCGAAGACGCCTTCTTCCCGGGTTCCGCGCTCGATCCAGCCAGGGTTGAATCGGTGGGCTAGCCAACTCTGCCTCGTGGCGTTGGTCGTGGAACGCGACCAAGCCGGCGCGACAACGGTCGCAGTCGGCCAGGTGACTCTGGAGCTCATGGCGCTCACCGGCTCCCAATCGGTCGGCCAGGTAGGCCTCGAGGGTCTCGGCATCATCACTCGGGTGCCACTCGTCTTGGCTCATCGGTCAACCTCCTCCAGGCTCACTTGCAACAACTTTCGACTGCGGCGCAGCGAAGCCTTGACTGTGGTCAGGCCACGGGAAGTGATGGCCGAGATATCGGCCAAGGTCAAGGCGTCCTCATACCGCAACTTGAAGACGAGGCGATCTTCGGCGGGCAGCTGGCGGATCGCCTCGCTAACCGATCGAATCCGCTCGGCGGCGAGGAGCAGTGCTTCCGGGTTTGGCTCGCGTCCGACCGGCTCCCAGGTGGCGCCGCCGTCGTCCGCCGTTGCTTCCAGCTGCTGTGGCTGACGTCGGCGAGCGAGCTGGCTCAACAGTCGCCACCTCTGGCCGGCGTCGAGATGTCGCAGAATTCTCTCCAGCGCTTCGTAGACCTGAGGCGGGCCACAGTCGGAGTGTCCTTCGGCTTGTAGAGCTTCGACGATGGCCGCAGGAGGCAGCCCAGACCAGAAGTGATGTCGAAAGACGCTTTGGTCGAGCTCGTCAAGGCGCTCAACCGATCGAAAGAGACGTCGCCGTCCGGTTTTGGACCATCCCCACTCGATCGCGGCGTTGCGCACCACTTGCCGCAGCCAGGGGACGAGCTCTCCCTGACGGCCGGTGGAACGGACCTCTCGGAGGCGCCGAAAGTCGTCGCGCGCCAGACGCTCGCAGACCCAAACGAAGCGGTCCATGGCTTCGTCGCGTTCGAACCCGAGCCCTCGCAGCTGGCCGATGATGCGGTCGGCGTAGCGATCGAGAAACGCTCGCCAGGCACGCTGGGGCTTGCGGTGGAAGAGGCCGAGGAGCTGATCGTCGGAGATCTGCTCGGTGTTGTCGAAGGCGAGCGAACGACGCCGGTTCGAGGCCGATCCCGGCCGGAGTCTGTCGCTTGGGTCTTTCATTCGGAGCCTGGTGCCAGGAAGGAGCTGGTGACAAAAAGGGCTTTCTCTCGACCTCAACGGACACGATCGCCGGAATGGTCGCAACCCGATCCACCGGCCGGACACTCTAGAAGTCCGCCCGTTGGAGGCCTGCTCGTTAGAGGTCTGCTCGTTAGAGGTCTGCCCGTTAGAACTTGCTCGTCGCACCTGCCGGCGCGACATTGGCGGTCAAAGTGCCTGGCCCCGAAAGCACGAAGGCTGCCCAATGGCCCGGGTGTGATGCCGGGCCGGTGCCCGCCGCCAGGCGTCTCTGAACGGTGGTCAGGGCGACGATCGGTGGGTGCTCTCGAAGCTCGTTCTCGAAGTCGACCATGAAGTTGGCCGTCGCCTCGTCTTCGACCGGGAAGAGTGTGCCGAGGACATTGCGCGCCCCGGCCAGCAGGAATCCTTCGACCAGTCCCGTTCGGCGGAGCTCGGTGCCGAGCCGCCGTGTCGCAGGAAGAGCCAAGCCGCTGCGGCAAGCGCTCAGTGTCACCAGCTCCGCCTGCAGGTCGAGCTCCAGGAGCTCCCCTACGGTCAGCTCACCGTCGGTCGAAGGAAGTGCTGCGGAATCCCTCCGTGGCGCCAGCACCAAGCGTGACAAGCTGGGCAGCTCGGGCTCGACACGAGCATGGGTCACCAAGTGGAGTCGTGAAGCGTTGGGAGCCAGTCGTCTGAAGGCCTGCTCGCTGGCCTCCTGGCCGAAGACCAGTCGTGCCCCGGAGCTTTGGGCCACCGCCTCGGCCTCGCGCCGTGCTGCCGAAAGCTCAGGCAGCATATCGTCTTCGAAGCGTTCTCTGCCGAGTACCAGACCGGGCTCAGTCGGGTGTCTTCCAGACTCTAGTATGGTGCTCGCGGCCGGCACTACCGCGATAGCGATCCGTTCGATCCACGGCCTACCCGCCTGATCGAGCAAGACGCCGAAGGGTAGCTCATGGAGTTCTCCCATGGGCACGATCAACAGGCGGTCGATGCCTTCGAGGCTCGCCTGGTCCTCGAGCGGGCCCAACAACAGGCGGCCAAGCTCGCGTGCGGGAGACCTCCAGGCGGATCCTTGGCGAGCGTTGAGACAGTGTCGGAGAATCTTGACGCGCGGGCGCAGTTCGGCCGGTTGAAAGGGCAAGGGCAGCAGATCGAACCGGTCGGCGCGCAGCACGAAGGCGGCGGCGAGCTCGCGCACCAGCACGTAAGCGACGATCGCAGTCTTCGCCGAACCTTCCTCGGAAGCCATTTGCTGCAACTGCTGTTGGACCTCGCCGACGGTGGCACCGCGCCCGATGGGTGCACGATCTGTGTCTAAATGTGTGCGGAAGACCTCGTCCTCGTAGCGCGAGTAGGCTTCGCGCAACTCGGCAAAGCTCTCGGGAGAGGCCTTGATCGCTGCCGCTGAGGCGGCCCGGCGGGCGGCAGCCAGGGCCGCGACCTCCTCTTGCAGGCGCGAGCCACCGACGTCGATAGATGGCGTCCGGTGGGCGAGTTGGAGCTGGCGCTTCGGCCGCAGACGCGCCTGCTCGAGTAGGCGAAAGGCCTCGGCGGCCCAAGGTCCCGCGTGGGCACCTTTCGATGTCGCCGCCGCCATGTCGGTGGCGCCTGCCGGCGGCTCTGAAGCCAACAGCCGGGGCAATAGCTGATTGAGCACACCGAGCCCGATGTCCGGGGTCAGAGTGCCGACGGACCCCAGGGAGCGGGTCTCGATCTCGGCCGCCTCCAGGAGCGGCGCCAAGGCCGCCTCGTTACCGGCCGACCTCCTGAGCACCGCGGCACGCAGCAGAAGCACGCGGCGCCGATCGCTCCAATCGGAACGTGGTCCGACCCATCCTTCCAGCTGCGCTAGAAGCTGTTGGGCCTGCTCGATCTCACCGGCGATCAAGGCCGTCTTGGCTCTCCCCGATTCGATCCAAACGCGAAAAGAAACGTCGCCCAGGGGGTTTAGAGCGATGGACCGTTCATAGGCCGCGTGCGCTTGGGGCAACTTGCCCAGTCGACGATAGGCATCGCCCAACACACCGAAGATCGAGGGCCCTTCGTCTCGCCAGGGCAAGGCCCCGGCGACCAGGTCTTCGAGTCGCTCGGCGGCCAGCTCGGAGTGCCCGCTGCGCAACTCGGCGGCGGCCAGATGTCGGTGCCCGCGTGGTATCAAGAGGGTGTAGCCGCTCTCCGCCGCCAGCACCAGGGCTTTCTGGTAGTGACGAAAAGCGCGCCGTGGATTCTCCAGGCGATCCCACGCCCAGCCGAATTGCAGATGGGCACTGGCCTGCCGTGCTCGGTTGCCGAGGCCTTCCCATAACTCGAGCGCTCGTTCCTGAGTCTCGAAGAAGGCGAGCAGATCGTCCATGCGCAGCCAGGTGTTGGCGATGCGATCGAGCACATGAGCGGTGACGACTGGCTCGCCGGCCTTGCGCGCGGCCGCCAAAGTTGGCGCGAAGATTTCGGCGATCGGGTCGTGGATCTCGCGCAAGTTCCACCAGCGTACGAAACCGAGCTCGGTCTCGGCCCAGGCCAGCAGCCCATCATTCCCGCTCTCCGCCGCCAGATCGCGGACCCGGGTGAACGAGCGGAGGGTTGCCTCGACCTTGGCCCCGCGCTCGAGCATGATCTCGGCGACGGCTGCTGAAGCTCGCGCTTCGAGATTGAGGTCGCCGGTCGTCCGTGCCGCCGTGAGCCCACGATGCGCCCGGTCCTCGGCGCGCTCGAGCCGGTATCGAGCCAGATCCACCGATGCGGCTGCGGTCAGGGTACGGGCCAGGGGTTCCGCCGCGAGCCCCTCGTCCAGAAGAGCCTCGGCTCGGGCCTCGGCGGCCAGGTAGTCGCCCATCTCTGCCGCCACTTCCAGCGCGGCGACTCGTGCTTCGACGGACCCCGGAGCCAGTCGCTCGGCGTTCCTAAGCTGATGCCGAGCCGTCCTGAAGTCTCCGACTCCCCGGGCCTCCTGCGACAGTGCGAGGGCATGACGCAGCCAACATCTGCGCCCCGACTCCAAGGCCACGCCGGTGAGCAGCACGAGACAAGCTAATACCGCTGGCCAGGGAGTTCGCCGCACTGTCCCGAGTTTACCAGCCTCGACACCGAGGCCCTCCTTCGGGCCAGCGACCGGTCCTGACCTGGTGTCAGTTGAAGCCGGCAAAACCCCATCGAAGGAGCTCCCATCCATGCATGCACATCCTGTTTCGAAACTCAGCCGGTCTCTCGTCTTCCTCTTGGCCTCTCTTTTTCCCGTCGAGGCTTTCGCAACGTCTGAGGGTCTCGCCATGGAGCCGGGTTGGCGGGCTACCGGCATCACCCTCGCCGACATCGATGACGACGGCGTGCGTGAGCTGGTGGTTGCCGAGGCGGGCCCTGAGGGCGCGGCGCGCTTACGGTTCGTTCGCGGTCCGGTTTTTACGAGTTGCTTCCCGGATAGCCAACGGCGCGACACCTTCGAGACGATCGGCTCCGTGCCGCTCTCCCGGCGCGCGGACTTCCTGGCCGCGGCTGATCTCGACGCCGATGGGCACTCGGACTTGTTGGTTGCCGAGGCCCGGGCTCGTCGCATCGTCTGGTTTTCCGATCCGCAGGTTGATGCGCTGGGCCGACCCAGATCTCTGGAGCTCGGGGGCTCTCTGGTGGACCTCCACGTCACCGATATCGACCGTCAGGATGGCCTCGACGACCTTGTCGTCGTCATCTCCGGCGATCACACCGTCGATTCTCTGGTGCTCTTCGCCGGCCCCCAAGGCGCAGCCGTTGCCGCACCTGAGATGGTGGATCTACCGAAGCCGATCACCTCGGTGAGCTGGGGGCGTTTCCCGGCCGTGCCTCGATCGTCGGTCGTCGGTCTCCAGGTCCAGGCGGGAGGCTCTTCCTGGAGGGTCGATGGACGCGAGGTCGACCCGCGCTCGTCGTCGCCCGCCGGGTCACGGCGGGTCGAGATATGGGAGGGCGAAGATCACCTGGCGACGACGTCAGAGCTCGCTGCCGGCCGGATTCGAATCCGCGACGACGGCACCCTCGCCACGCTTCCCGCCACTGACGGCTTGATCTTTCGGGTCAACTCACTCCTCGATGGAGCCGATGCCGATCCTGCCGACGGCATCTGCGACATTGCGGTCGTCCCGACGCCGAGTGGCATCTGTACGCTACGCGCGGCGGTGGAGCAAGCCAATGCCACCCCTGGCCCGGACACGGTCCACTTCGCTCTACCGGGCGCCGGCCCCCACGAGCTCGCGGTCGGTGCCGCTGATCCGATCGAGATCACCGAAGAGTTGACCATCGACGCGACCTCCCAGGCCGGTTATCTGTTCACGCCGGTCGTCGAGGTCGCGTTTGCCGGCGGTGGCGCCGTGCCCGGCCTCTCTGTGATCGCTGACGATGTGTTGGTCTGTGGGTTGTCGATCACCGGCTTTCCGCTCGAAGGAATTGTCGTTACGGGGGATCGGGTGGTTCTCGAAGCCAATTGGATCGGTGTCGAGCCCTCCGGGGCGGGATTCGGCAATCTACGGGGTATCAGCAGCAGCGGTCGCGACGGCCGCATCGGCGGGCCCGGAGCGGCGAGCAACCTGGTTTCCAGCAATACGACCGGCGGTATCTTCCTGGGCGCCGCCGCGGAAGGCAACAAAATCGTCGGCAATCGCGTCGGCACGAACGCCACCGGCCAGGCCGCCCTTCCCAACGGCGGCGGGCCCGGTATTCGGGTCGAAGGTCATAGCAATGTCATCGGCGGAACCGGCTCGGGCAGTGGCAATCTGATTTCCGGCA
>JBCCGX010000357.1:0-8886 GCA_039029035.1 Acidobacteriota bacterium
GGCGATTCGGTTGAGGCGCATCGGGTCACCGGCCATCCAGCCACCGAGGAAGGAGCCGACGAATACCGCGGCGAAGCGGGTGGCGAATAGCGCCAGGGCGACCAGCCAGGTGCCGAGCAAGGTGTCGAATTCCAGCGATGCCCCGGCGAGAGTGAAGAAGCCGACATAGACCCCGGGGCCGGTGACGTCGAGCACGCGCTGAAAGTTGGTCCGGCGATCGGAGAAGTTGGCGATAGTGAAGCCGGCGACCATGCACATCAGTAAGGGCTCGAGGAAGATCTCGACGCCAACCACATCCGCCGAGCCGTGGCGCAGGGCCTCGCTGGCGGTGAACACGGCAAAACCCGCTGTGAGCACGGCGAGGTTACGAACGGCTCCCGGGCCGGGCAAGCGCGTCAGCCACGGCAGCAGGCGACCGAGAGCAATGCCGCAAGCGATGGTCAGCAGCACCTCGCCAACGACCAGAGCGATCAGGCTGGGGCGGAAGCCCGAGCCCTGGAGCAGGACGCCGGCGATCGACGAGTTGAGCCCGAAGAGGACGATCACCACCACGTCCATCACTACCGTCACGCCGAGCACGGTCTTGGTGAAAGGCCCGCGGGCCCGCAGTTCGTTGACCACCGCGATGGCCGATGACGGCGAGCGCGCTACCAGCACCGAGCCGGCCAGCAAGGCCACCGCCAGGCGGCCACCAGGACCTAGGCCGTCGACGAAGGGGATGTGATCTGCCAGCGCCAAGACGGCGATCACCACCGCGGTGGAGGTGGTCGCCACCAGGCCGAGCGTGGTCCATCCGATACTCTTCAGTCGACTACGCAGCTCGCGGTAGTGGAGCTCGGCGCCGGCGGCGAAGGCGATGAAGGCGAGCGCCGTGTCATCGACGAAGTGCAGTGCCTTCAGGTTCTCGGCGCTCAGCAGCTCGAGTACGAAGGGGCCGACCAGGATGCCGGTGGCCAGGAAGCCGGTTATGAGCGGTAACCGCGCACCGATGAAGAAATGCCCGATCCGGTGGGCCGAGAAGCAGATCAGAATGAAGATGCTGGTCGGGACCAGCCAATCGAGGTAGGCCATGGGCGGGACGGTGAGCGCGGGACAGTGAGCGAGGGACGGTGAGCGAGGGACGGTGGGTGCGGGGCGTGCTTGGGAGGGGCGACTGTACGGCGAGGTTAGCAGGCGCGCGCCGCCAGGCCAAGCCACTCCCTCCGCAGCTCTGGTGGCGGTCGCTACGCAACTGGCCGCGGCATCGAGTCGGTCTCGCGATGGCGATAAAGTCGGGTTCGAATCGAAGAAGGACAATCGCTGGGTGAGCTGCGAGCAAGAAGAAGCCTGGATCGAGGCCTGGAGTGACCTCTATGACGAGATCGATAGGCGGCGGGATCTGCGTCTCTTGAGCTCCGACTGGGTCGAGAGATCAAAGGACGATCTCCTGGCCTGGATTCAAGACGAAGCCTATCGAGGGTTCCGAGTCGGGTACGAGGAGGTCTACTACAAGGGCCGCCTGGCACGGCGGTACTTCCGCGGCGAGGCCATTTCCGAGATTCCGTGAGCTCATTGATATCCCGAAGCCTTGGGGCAACGTATTGCTACGCAAGACCAGCACCGATGTGGTGACTGATTAGCTCATTTGAGGCCATAAGGGATGCCTACCTCTTACGGAGATCGCCGATGCGTTCGATACTGAACAACGGACCCCATGCCACTGTCTCGAGTCAGAATGCGATGGGTGGAACCGCCCTGGCTCTGGCCCTCAGCCTCGCTGTCTTCAGCTTGGCGCTGTCGGCCTGCTCGGACAAGGCGCTGAACGAGAGCAGCCGTTCAGCCGCGCCCGCCGAGCCTCCGTCCGAAACCCGGTCCGAGCCAGGGTCCGAGCGAGGGACTGAGCCCACGGTCCTGGCGCCGGGAGTGATCTCGACGGACGGCTTTGAGTTGGGCGTCAGTTTCGCTCCCGATGGCCGCACGGCGTATTTCTCTCGCATCGGCGAGGGCTTCTCGACCAGCGTGATCCTGACGTCGCAGTGGCAGGATGGCCAGTGGTCTCCTCCCGAGCCGGTCTCGTTTGCCGGCCAGTACCGCGATATCGATGCCTTCGTGTCACCGGATGGCAACAAGATGTTCTTTCAGTCGGATCGACCGGTGGAGGGCTCGGAGCCCAAGGATTGGGATATCTGGGTGTCTGAGAAGACGGATGCCGGTTGGGGCGAGCCACGAAACTTGGGGGCGCCGGTCAACACAAGTGGTGTGGAGACGTATCCTGTGGTGGTTGGAGATGGCTCTCTGTATTTTTCTTCCGATCGGGACGGGGGTCACGGGGAGGGCGATGTCTACCGCTCCCGGTTCGTCGATGGGGAGTACCTCGAACCGGAGAATCTCGGACCGCCAATCAACACGGCCGAGTTCGATTCGAATGCCTTCGTCGCGGTTGACGAGAGCTACTTGATCTTGTCGAGCTCGAGCCTGCCCGGCCATCTCGGCAGTGGGGATCTTTACCTGAGTCGCCGCCTCGACAGTGGTTGGAGCGAGCTGGAGCATCTGCCGCAGGTCAACAGCGCGGCGCGCGAGTTTGCTCCATCGGTCTCTCCCGATGGGACGACACTCTTTTTCACCAGAGATCAGCGGGATCCGGCGGTCGGCGAAGAGTTTCTCGGCGACATCTTTCAGATCGAGCTGAACGCCCTGGGGATAGCACCCTGAGAGCCGTCGCGAGAGTTGGGTGAGCTCGGAAGGCCGGTTGTAGACGAATTAGCTGGCCAGTGGGCGAATTAGCCGGCGCCTGAGTCGAGGTCGACTACAATCCGGCTTGCCACCATTCCTCGGGCGGTTGAATCGGGTGGACGAATTGGCTGGCACTTCGTCTAGAGGCTCTGTGTCTCGAGCGAGGTTGATCCTACGAGCGCCGGGGTCTGCTCAGGACCTGGCTTGCTCATCAACCGAGCCTAGAAGGGCTTGAGATCCGACACCGAGGAAGATTATGGAAGACAAGCTGGCAGCCTGGTTCGAGAGTCATCGTCATGCCCTGATCGAGGGTTTCATGCGAGCGGCGAGAGACGCTCAGCGCTTTCCCGGCTTTTCCGGCCTGCGGGTGCGGCAGCTCAGGGAGTTCGTCCGCCGCGAGGTCGATGGCTTGATCAGCTACATGGCTTCAGATGACGATAGCCTGCAGGAGGCAACCAAGGTTCACAAGGATCAGAATCGACGGTTTCTGGCCGATATCTCGCTGGCTGAGCAGCTGGAGTTTCTCCAGGCCCGAGTAGAAGTCGTCAACCAGATGTTCCTCAGCGAGCCCGGGACTGAGCCGCTGCACAAGGAATTCGACCGCAAGTTCGAGATGGCCCGCCGTTACTACCGCACCCAGAGCCGAGCGATCGACCTGGAGGAGCGGTTCGCCAGGTTGGGTGAAGAGCCCCAGTAGCTTCCCGGCTAAGAGGGCTCCGCGGGCCCACCACCGCGGCGCTCCAGCCACTCTTCCAAGGCCTCGAGCGCCACGTCGCGCAGGGTCATCCCGGGCCGATCCCGGCTGGCGTAACGCAAGCGCTCGCTGAGCTCGGGCGGCAGGTCGACGGTGAGGACGATAACGGTCTTGTCCATGGTCGGATTATAGCTCGACTTACCGGAGTCGCAGGGTCTTGGCGATCACTGATAGGGAGCTTGCGGTCGTCGCGGCAGTGGCGATCATCGGAGAGATGAGCTGATCGAAGACGGGTTGGAGGACGAAGACTGGAATTGGACGCAGAAAGTACTCGGTCCGTAGTAGGTTCTACCTTGGTGCCTCCATTCCAGCCGGAGGTGGACGCAAGTGGCGAGACCGCTACCGAATGAAGAGACCCTTTACCGAGGAGAAAGGTCATGGCTGACGATACCGAAGCTTCGAGCAACGCCGCGCGAGACGATCTCGAAAGCGCGATCGAGGACTCCTCCGATGCGTTGGAGACCCTCGCACAGGATGAGTTCGATCTCGGAAGCGAGGCCATCGCCGAGATGGAAGAGGCAGGCAGCGAGTTAGAGCGGGCCAGCGACGAGCTGGACAAGGGCGACGTGGCGCTCTCTCAGATCATGACCGAGGTCCGGTCGGTCAACGAGACGCTCCTCGAGATCACTCAAGCGGGGGAACTGCCCCAGGAGCATCGTCAGACGGTCGAGGAGAAGATCCAGCAAAGCCAAGATGCTCTGGATCAGGCTGAGCAGACTCTGGAGTCCGACGACAGCGAATCGGAGTGACCTCCGATGCAAGAAAGACTGTGATGGCGCCAGAACTGAGTCCGGAGGTCCGGCGAGCTGTCGATCTGCTTTTTCCCCTCGAAGATCACGCAACGGTGGTCGAATGGCTCGCCGAACTGGAGGTCGTTGCGACTCGCGGCGGCCCGTTCGTGGCCTTGGAGCGAGCGCAGGCTGCCGCGGTGAAAGTCTCCCATGGCGACTTGGATCGTCTACGCCAGGCGGTCAACGTCGGCCTGCTGGATCTTCGCGATCTGGTCAGTGCAGCGGGCTTCTGGTCTGGCGGAACCCACGAGAGATGGAACCCACGTGTCGGCGAGCCTTCAGGGTGGGAGCGCGGTCGCGAAAGGATCTTCGGCGTCAAGTAGTAGCTGGTCAGGGCGCGGTTCATAGCGCCAATCGCCGAAGCCTGAGGGCGTTGGCGATCACCGAAAGAGAGCTAAATGTCATCGCGGCACTGGCGATCATCGGGGAGAGCAGCAGGCCGAAGACGGGATAGAGGACGCCAGCGGCGATCGGCACGCCGAGGGTGTTGTAGGCGAAGGCGAAAAAGAGGTTCTGGCGAATGTTGCGCAAGGTGGCGCGACTCAGGCGACGCGCCCGCACGATGCCGCGCAGGTCGCCGTGCAGCAGGGTGATGCCAGCCGATTCGATCGCCACGTCGGTACCGTTGCCCATGGCGATACCCACGGCGGCGCGGGCCAGGGCGGGGGCGTCGTTGACTCCGTCGCCAGCCATGGCGACGATCTTGCCGCTGGTCTCCAGCCGTTCGACGGTGCTGGCCTTCTCGTCGGGAAGCACTTCGGCGACGATCTCGGTCAGGCCGAGCCGGTGGCCCACCGCTTCGGCCGTCGTCTGATGGTCGCCAGTCAGCATGACGATGTCGAGGCCGTCGGTGCGGAGGGCCTCGAGCGCCTCGGCCGCCCCTTCCTTGATCGGGTCGGCAACACCCAGCAAGCCGCAAACGACGTTGTCGATCGAGACCCATACGATGGTCTGGCCGTCGAGGCGCAAGACGTCGGCCTCGGCGAGCCAGTTGCCGGGATTCTGATCGAGCTCTTCGAAGAGCTTGCGATTGCCGATCGCGACGGAGCGGCCGTCGACGGTGCCGCGCACGCCACGTCCGGGAAAGGACTCGAAAGCTTCGACATCGTGGGTTGCTAGGCCACGCGCCTGCGCCGCGGCGAGGATCGCGCCAGCCAAGGGGTGCTCGCTGGCCTGCTCGAGGCTCGCAGCGAGTCGTAGGAGCTCTGCTTCGTCGATGTCGTCGGCCGTCTTCGACGTAACAAGAGCCGGCTTACCCTCGGTCAGGGTGCCGGTCTTGTCGACCACCAGGGTGTCGACCGCCGCCAGACGCTCCAGAGCCTCGGCGTCGCGAATCAGCACCCCCGAGGTCGCCCCGCGGCCGGTGCCGACCATGATCGACATCGGTGTCGCCAGGCCGAGAGCACAAGGACAAGCGATGATCAGTACGGCCACGGCGTTGACCAGGGCATGGGCCAGGCTCGGCGGTGGGCCGAGCACGACCCAGGCGGCGAAGGTCAGCATGGCGACGGCGAGGACGATGGGCACGAAATAGCCGGCAGCGACATCAGCCAGGCGTTGGATCGGTGCCCGGCTGCGCTGAGCCTCTGAGACCAGGCGGACGATCTGCGCCAGCAGGGCTTCGGAGCCCACTCTTTCCGCCCGCATCAGGAAGCCGCCGGTGCCGTTGACCGTGCCGCCGGTCACCGTGTCTCCGACCTGCTTTTCGATCGGGATCGATTCGCCGGTCATCATCGATTCGTCGACCGAGCTGTTGCCGCGCAGGATGATCCCATCCACCGGCACTTGCTCTCCGGGTCGCACCCGCAGGGTCGTGCCGGCCGTCACGTCGGCCAGGGGTACTTCGACCTCTTCGCCGGCTTCGCTCACCAGGCGGGCGCTTTTCGGCGCCAGGTCGAGCAGAGCGCGCAGGGCATCCTGGGTTCGCCCACGGGCACCGAGCTCCAAGATCTGGCCCAAGAGCACCAGGGTGGTGATGATCGCTGCAGCTTCGAAGTAGACGTGGACCGTGCCGTCATCGGTGCGAAAGCCTGCCGGCAGGAGGTCGGGAAAGAGGACCGCGACGACGCTGTAGAGGTATGCCGTGGCGACCCCGAGGCCGATCAGCGTGAACATGTTGAGATGCCGGGTGACGATCGAAGCCCAGGCGCGCTCGAGCAGCGGCCAACCGGCCCACAGCACCACCGGTGTGGCGAGGATCAGCTGGAGCCACACCAGGACGAGGCCCGGCACGGCTTGGAGTGGCTGACCGGGGATGAGATCCGACATCGCGATGGTGAGCAGTGGCAAGCTCGCCGCGGCGCTCCAGCGGAAGCGGCGTCGCATGTCGACCAACTCCGGGTTCTCTTCCTCGCCGGTGGCAATCGTCATCGGTTCGAGCGCCATGCCGCAGATCGGGCAGCTGCCCGGGCCTTCCTGGCGGATCTCCGGATCCATCGGGCAGGTGTAGGTCGTGCCGGGTACGGCCGGCTCGTCGACTGCCTGGTGCTCTGCCGGCTCCAGGTAGCGGGGTGGGTTGGCGGCGAATTTTTTGCGACAACCCGCGCAGCAGAAGTGGTAGGTCTCGCCGTCGTGCTGCCAGCGATGCTCGCCGGTCTCCGGATCGACTCCCATGCCGCAAACCGGGTCCTGAGCCGCCGCCGGCTGGGCCTCTTCGTGGCAGCAATGGCCGCAGGAGTCTCGAGATGCAGGCTCGCTCACGAGACTCATGCTACCTCCATGCTCCAGGCGCGAGCTCGGGTTGCGATGTAGAGCGCCACGATCAAGTCGTAGGCCAGACAGGCGGTGGGGTACCAGGTAGGAACGAAAGGGGTGCTGCCGCCGCCATGGAGCAGCAAGTCCCACGGGATGTGGGCGGCCCATCCTACGGCTAGAAACCAGGGCGAGAGGCGCCATCCGAGGAACGCCAGCGTGGAGTAAAGAGCAACGCCGCCAGCCTCGATCCCGATCCACTGTGGAGCGTCGCTGGCGAGGGAGAAGCCAACATAGATCAGGGCCGCGATGATCAGCGCCAAGGCATAGAGTCGGTGCTCGAATCGTGGCCCAAGGCGTCGCAGGATGAGGATAGTGGCAGCGGCGAGCAGGGCGCCGAGGAAGAGGTCTGACATGGTCTATGCTCCCGGTGGTTGGTCCGTCGCGATTCCAACCGAGCTGACGGATGAAGACGCCGGGCGTTACAGCAGCTGTTACATCGCGGCTGGCTGACCGCAGGAGCAGTCGAGGCAGCCGTGCTCGGCGCAGGTGCCGCAGCAGGCTTCGAGACGCTGGCGCAGCGCGCGTCGAGCGCGATGCAGGCGCACACGGGCGCTCCCCCTCGAGAGACCTTCGGCGCGGGCAAATGCTGCCGGTGTCTGCCCTTCGAGGTCGACGGCCTGGAGGATCTTGCGGTAGTCGTCGCGCAACGTGGGGATCAGGCCGTCGACACAACGGCAGACCTGACCCTCGAGCTCCGGACCGAGCTCGGCCTGGATGGTGGCCTCGCGCGCCGCGCCTTCGAGAGCACGGCGCTCGGCATCCTGCCGTCGATACTCGTCGACAATGGCGTTGCGCAGCAGGCGGTAGAACCAGGCTGCGACGCTCTCTCGGTGGCGGATCGAATCGCTCTTCTCCAAGCCCTTGAGAGTCGCCGCTTGCAGCACCTCTTCGGCGCGCTGCGGATCGCCGAGGCGCTGCTCGAGGAAGGCGAGAAACTCGCGGTGCTTCTGTGCCAGGGTGTCGACCAGGGCTTGTTGGATATCGTCAGGCATCGCTGAGATTCACCGTTACTCCTGCTCCATAACCCGATCGCGAGGGGGCGAAATTCCATCCTCTCCTTCGGGCCGACCGGAAGCCAAGTCGAGTGCTACCGGATCGACCGCCACCGCGTGGCGATAGACCAGGGCGCCACCCAGGTCGGCAACGTAGAGCAACAGGCCCAAGGTAGCGAGGCCGAGAAGCAAGACAATGCCACGTAGCACCCGGCGCAAGGTGGCGCCGTCGAACAACGTGACGGAGAGCCGAAGGACCGCGAGGACCGCCATCGCCCAGACCGTGGTGTGCGCCAAGTCGCTATGCCGGGCGATGAGCGCTTCAGTGGCCTGCGGCACATCGGCCAGAGATTCGGTGGCTCGCTCACCGGCCCATTCGGCAACCCATGCGCCGGCGGCAGCGAGGCCGTAGAGCAGCGGCGCCGCCCGCTCCAGCCACGGATGCCGCTGCAGCACCAAGCCGCACAGGTCGAAGAGGATCGCCACCGGTAGCAGGGCGATCGGGAAATGGACCGAGAGTGGATGGAGATTGGGCAGCGACGACCCACTCAGGAGCTCCTGCATGCCGGTACCGCGATCAGTTCGGGCGTCGCGAGCCGAAAGCCATTCGTGAGGCCCATCGTAGGATCAGGAAGGCGATGACGGCGAAGACAAAGAGGCTGGTGATCGAGGCCCCGAAGAAGATCCAGATACGGGTCTTCTGCACCGCGAGGGCCAGGAGAAAGCTGACTCCGATCATCATCATCAGGCCGAAGAGGCGATCGAAGCCCGGCACGTCCTCGAAGTCGACTCGCCGGCCGATCAAGGCCAGCGTCGCTACCATCGAGAGCGGCGGCAGGAAGAAGACCAGCAGGTCGAGGTCCAGCAGATTCGCACCGCTGAA
>JBCCGX010000358.1:0-8872 GCA_039029035.1 Acidobacteriota bacterium
GGCATTCGGAGGCGCTGCACCCGCAATTGCGGCGTGGCGCATGGCGCGGTAGCGAAAGATGTCGATCGCTTCATCATCGATCAACCAGGCGTCGAGGAGAAACGACGGCTCGCGGGTTGTAGCAGACCGGCTGCCGACGGCACCCAGGAGACCCGGTAGGCGCGCGGTCGCGGAGGCTGGTTGCTCGCGATAGCGACGCAGGATCTCCTCGAGAGCTGTCTTGTTGGGTGGCAGGTAGGTCGCCAGGATCGTGGGCATCGCCAAGCGCTCCGTGGCTTGGGTGTTGTCGACTAGCCACTCGGCCACCCCGACCTTGGACACCGGGCGTTGCATGGCTCGGTGCCAGCCGAACACGTCGACCGTGTTGACCGCGATGACTGCGCCGGCCAGCGCCAGCAAGAGAGGCCGGGCTGCGCCCGGCCTGGTGCGCGTCGCCCAGCGTGTCACCGTCGCGGCGCCGACGCCGCACCAGAGGCTCAGGATGGGCAAGAAGGGTAACGTGTAGTGGGGCGGCAGATGACCGGAGCGCGCCAGGGGGATCAGGAAAAGGACGAAGGCTACGGTGGTCAGGGCGGCGAGATCCCGCCGCTCCCGGCGCCGCCAGAGCATCGCCAGGCCGGCGACGGCCAGCACGATCGCGACCGGACCGGCCAACGCGATCATTTTGACCAACAGTGCGGTCAACGATTGGCCGCCGCCATCCTGACGGCTGAGGAGCAGGACATTGCCCAGCACCGCCTTTAAGAAAGTGAAAGGCTGGGTCCAGAAGAACGGCAAGAAGATCAAGATCGGCAGGGCAAAAGCGCCCAGCGAGAGGCTGGCGATCCGGATCAGTTGTCGGCGCGGGCCGGTCCACCAGGCATAAAGTGGCAACAGAGGCCAGGCGGCCAAGAGGGTCAGTCGCGAGGCGGTGGCGAGTCCTAGATGGAGGGCGCTAAGGATGGCTGCGCGCCGCGCCGCCATCGTCCGCTGGGGTGGCCTGTCTCGCGCCAGCAGCAGGGTCAAGGCCAGGGTCCAGAACAGCAAGCCCAGGCTGTCGCCCTTCACCAGGGCTGTCTGACGAACCAAGACCGGTGAGCTGGCCAAGACTAGGGCGGCCATCAAGCGTTCGCCGCGATCGAATCGCGCGGGTAAGTAGTGGAAAGCCAGCGGCGCGGTGAAGCTGGTCGCCCCGGCGAGCAAGATCCGCATCGGCACCAGCAGCGACAGGGGATCGTAAAAGGCATTTCCCAGGTAGAGAGTGAGGGCGTCGGCGAAAGCATAAGGATCCGTGGCGGCGATGGCCGGCCAGAGAGCCTCAGCGGTGAGCGCGAAATGCAGCAGGACGAAAGGCAGCAACGCTAGGTGCAGAGTCGCGGCGGGCCACTGTAGGGCGTGGGGGGTCTCGCCGCCGAGAAGCCCCAGCAGGGACCCGAGGAACACCAGCTCGTCGCTATCGTAGACCCAAGGCGCCGGTGGTTGGACGGCCGCCGGAAGACGCAAGGCGAGTGAGACGACAAACAGCAAGAGCAGCAGACCGAGCTCTTTCGGCCGCCGGGTCGATGGGGTGGAGCTCATGGATTGCCGGAGGAGGCCACTGCCGGTGGCTGGATGGGCACTGGTCGAGCGCTGGGTAGGGATCGGACGTGGACTCGAACCGAGACTGGAGCCGAGCTTTCGTTCGCGGAGTGGAATGACAGAGGATACAACAGAAGCCCCTCGTCTTCCGGCTCACAGTGCAGTGAGCCGTCTTGCTCAGAGTCGGCTTGCCAACGGGCATGGATTGCTGTGGCCGACTTCTCGGCGAGGCCTTGCCAGGGCACCAGGATCCGAGCCTGAAGGAAGGGCGGCGAGGCGCTAAGGGTCAGATTCCAACCCTCGACCGCAGGTTCGATTCGGGTCGCCTGGGGGCCGATCGCCTGCCGGAGATCGAACCAGCATTGGATCGGGCGATCGAGATCTTCGAGGCGAATCCAGAAGGCGCTGCCGGCAGGTTCACACGGCTGCGCGAGCCTCGTGCCACCTTGTCGCACCTCAATGCCCTGCAAGAAGGGTCTGAGGGAAGGCGGTATCGGTACTGGAACTTGGTGCGGAAAGTCGGCCGAGGCAGTCAGACCGCGGCCGAGGATTTGTAATCGATAGCGGATGCGTTGGCGATCGGGGTCCACCGAGATGAAGGTCTCTTCCTCGAGCCAGGGAACCGGTTGCCAGGTGATGTCGTGCAGCACTCTGCGAATGCCTTGGCGGGCGGTGACAGGTTTGGCGCCGGCTTGCTGCCAGGCCTCCAGATGTCGGCGCAGAGTCCGCCAATCGCCACGCTCAGGGTCGAGCTCGAACTCGTCACGGCCAGCGCGAGCGTTGAGAAACTTGTCATGGGTCAGCAGGGTGAAGAGGTGATCCCCAGGGCGCAGCTCGCCGTTGTTGCGCCGCAGCACTGCGACACTCGTCGCAGCGCGCCGGGTGAGCCGGCGAGGTCCCATAAGGTAGTCGCCCTCGACGTTAGCGACGATGGGCAATTGCAGAATCGGACCGCCTGGAGTCGGGGTGAACGGCGCCTGCCAACCGGCGGCGAAGGCTGGTGGTACGGCGCCCTGGCGCGCCGATCGTGGCTTTGGCAAGTCGCTATCGGCCAGCAGGCCGGCTCGGCGCAAGGCAACCGCCGACCAGGCACAGTCTGCCGGCGTTCCACCGTAATCGAGTAGCCCGCTGCGCCACAAGGCAGCGCGGTAGTTAGGGTCACCGCGGCGGCCGATGTCTTCGAGTAGCGCGACGCAACGCTCGACACTGCCGATCCTGTCACCGGTTTGGTGGGCTTCATCGGCTCCACCGACCGGTGGCGGGCAGGCCGACGCCCAGGGCCCGCGCTGCTCGGGCGAAGTCAGGAGAAACTCCAGGGACGGCTTCCAGCCTTCGGCTTCGAGTCGATACGGGAATTGCTCAGAGAGTGGATCGTTGAATGCGTGGAGATGAGGCTGAAGATCGTTGCCGCGGGCGACATCCTCGGCCAGGTGCTCGACCATCGCGTGGCGCAGCGCTTGCCACGGCGCACCGCTGGCGGCGGCGTGATCGGGCATGGCGAGAGCGGAGCCGGTCTCCACGACATGGGTCCAGGGGATGCCGAGGTCAGCGGCGAAACGGGACTTCTCGACCAACAGGCGACGGAGCAGATCCGGTGTCAGGATGCCGCGCTCCTCATGGATTTCGTGGTCTTCGGTGACTGTGACCCACAAGCGCCCGGCATTCGGGTCCGGGACTCGGACCTGGATCTCGCGGCGCAGGTAGCCCGTCGGTCCGAGGGCGATGAAAATCAGCGGCCAAGGCCCGGCCTGGATGCGGTGTGGCCGGAGAGCGTTTAGATGGATCTTGGCTCGGCCCCTTGCGTCGCAAGGGTAGCTCTGTCGGTCTGGGAGGATGCCGCGCGCTGCCGGAGGTAGCACGAAGACCGTCCAGTCCTCCCCGCCATCAACGACCTGGCATTCGGTAGTAGCGGACGCCCCGAGGGTGATTTCTGCCGGCACGTCGACGACGAGGTCTCCTTCCGCGGCTGGAAGGGGCCGGTCTAGCCGAAGGCTTTGCCGTGCGAGGAAGGTCTCTAGGTGTTGCGGGTCGAGGGCTGCGGCGCGCTCGAAAAGTTCCAAGGCCTGGTCGCGGTCGCCTTGCTGCCGTCGCAGCTCGGCAGCGAGGTGCCAGCCCTCGGCGAGCTCGGGAACGAATCGGCGGCTCCAGGTGAGACAGCCTTCGGCCATCTCGTACTGTCCGGCGGTCAGCCCGCGGCGCGCCCAGCGCAGGGTGTCCAGAGGAGAAAGGAACTGGCCAGAAGCGACCCTTGGCCCAAGCTTGGCCAGGGCCTCCTCTACCTCGTCCCGTTGCCAGGCGAGCTCGGCAGTGCTCCAATCCAGGAGTCCGGGCGCCTCGCCGAGAGACTTCTGCGCCTCGAGCGCGATAGCGGCGCGCTCGAGTTCGCCGTCTGCCATGGTTTGGTGAAAGTGACGCCGCGCCAACTGGCGACACGCGCTGAGCTGAGCTTGGTCGTGTGTTTCGCTCAGGGTATGGCCTATTGTGCCCCACAACGCGCGGGAGACGAGCCGGCGCAGCAAGCGCCCCGGAATCCAGGTGAGATAAAGATCCGAGGCGGAGACGTCCTGGCGATTGGCCAACTGCTCCAGCAGTTGTTCGAAAGCCTCCCATCCGAGTCGTCGATCTGCTGCCAAGGTCATGGCGCGGTGGATTGCCGCCCCCCGGTGCTCGGGGTTGAGTCGCAGGCAAAGTTTGCTCGAGTAGAGAGCGACTCGTGAAGGCAGCAGATTGGCCGCGACAAAGCAAGCCTCGGCGAGGGTGTACCGTGGCAGCCTGAGAGCCAGGAACCATCCGGGCCTCGCCGGTCGCGGGTGGCGTCGACTCATGGACCGCGGCTCTGCATCATGGGAACCAGCGACGCCTTGGCCTGGTAGCGCTGCCATGCGGCAACTTTCTGTCGTGCCACGTCCGTCTGATGAGAAAGCAGAGCGATGAGCAGCCAGAACGGTACGGTTGGAGCACTACCAAACCCGAAGAGCCAGGACTCGAAGAGGGAGTTCGTCAAGCTGGCGGTGAGGGAGGCGTAGAGTGTCGTGCCGAGGAGTGGGTCGTCGAAGTAGGGCATGTAGCGCCAGGCCTGGTGCAGGATGCGGAAGAAGGCCCAGATCGCGAGAACGACCCCGATCAGACCCAGGTCGACCAGCAGCCGCATGAGTGAGCTATGGGGCCCCGAGAAGAAGACTCCGATACTCTGCAAGTAGCGGACGTCGGCCTGGAAGACGCTGTCGCTGGCGGCGAAGCCAACGCCGAGGAGGAGACGGTCTTGAGCCAGCACCCACGCCCGCTCCCACAGGATGGTGCGGCTCGAGGTCTCGACCCTCAACAAGGAGTCGAGGAAAGATGGGAAGACCGCGTCGGTGATGACGAAAGCGACGAGCGCGAGGACTGATAGCTGGAAGAGGTAGCGCAGGATTCTGCCTTCCAGGCGAGCCTTCAGCCGGACGTAGACGATGGCGCCGACCGCAAGCCCCAAGGCCGAGGCGCGGGAGCCGGTCAACAAGAGGACGGCGATGATGCTGAACAGGGCGACGAACAGCAGTCGGCGCCTGTTGCCGGTTTCCTTCTGCCACCAGTAAGCAACCAGGAAGGCCGCCTGCATGGCCATGAGGCCCAGGGTGTTCGGGTTACGAAAGACGCCGCTGGTCCGTCCGTGAATCGAGGTGTCGAAGCTCGATCCCCCGACGGTGGTCACGTAGAGACTGTAGAGCACCGCGCTACCGAGAAGCAGGGCGATCAAGCGCACCAGACCCTGATGATCGGCGTTGCGAGGGAAAAAGAGCGGGATGCCGATGCCGAAGCCCAAGAGTAAGAAGGCGGCCGAGATCAACCGTTGCGTGGAGAGGCTCGAGTCGATGGAGTAGCCCACCGAGACGAAAGACAGCAGGATGAATGGCAGCCAAGCCTTGACCACGAGGTGGGACCTCGCGGTGCCGCGGCTCAGCATGAGCTGAAATGCCCGTAAGGCCAGGACACCGCTCGGGACGAAGCGGGTGAAGTAAATGGCCTGCTTGGGAACCAAGGGCGTGTCGGCGAGCATGACGCCCAGGACGCTCAGTACGATCAGCGCCCGGTTGGGCAGCAACAAGCTGATCAGGGCGAGGCCACCCGCCAGCATGAGAGGGCTCATTGACGACCCTCCCCGCGAGACCGGGGCAAGTCGGTCCGGCAGCCGCGCATGAGATAGAAGTAGCCGAAGCGATTGAGCCCTGGGATGCGTGCCAGGCTGCGCTCCGAGATCGCCGGGTCGATGCCGATCGAGAACGGTGGCGCGAAGCCACTGAACGTCGGCGGCTGGGGGGCAAATCCGCTGCGGCGAAACAATCTCGCCAGGGTGCCGGGGCGAAAGAACTGGACATCATCGACGTGGCCCTGGCGGTCGCGGCGGTAGTAGCGGGCGCCGCGCCGCCCACGGCGGCGAACCATGTCGAGGTAGCTCGCCTGGCTCGCGAACTCACTGCTGACCGCCTTCAACCCCTGGCGTCGCCGCCACTCCTTGACCAGGAAGAGTGGATTGAGCAGGTTCATATCGGTGACCATCAGTTCGCCATCGTCGCGCGTTGCGTCGTGGATTCTGCGCAGCAAGCCTTCCTGATCCTGTATGGCGGCGAGGACCGATGCCAACCAGGTCAACGAGAGATCGCGACCCGTCGGAGTGTAGACGTCGAGGTCGGCTGCAGAGAATTCGATCTCCAGCGGGACGCCCAGGTGGCGTTCGTAGAACGCCTGGCGTTTCCTGGCGATGGCGACTTGCTCGGCGGAGTAGTCGACCGCCAGTACCCGGCCGCCGGCGGCTGCAAAGAGGAAGCTCTCGCTGCCGTAGCCGCAGCCGGCATCGAGGACCACGGGCTCTCGCTGGGCGAGGATCGCTGCGACGGCCGGTGCTCGACGCTGGCAGTAGATCGTCGTCACCAGGGCCGGCGCGAAGCGGTGTGGGCTCATCAGCGTTGGATAGTGGCTGCGCAACTGGTCTTGCTCGGCGGGCGAGAGCTCCGGATTGCCGGCTTCGAGCTCTTGCCGTAAGAGAGCGTGGAACGATCCGGCAAAGGCTGCTGGGGTCGTTGCCCCGCGGATCAGGTCGGCTGCATGGAGCATCAATGAGGTGGTCGAAGAGTCCATCGCGAAGGTGTCAGCCAGTGGCCGGTACGCTGGTCGGTGGATCGAGAATCTCGCGGTAGAGATCGAGATAGCGTTTGGCGTTGCGCTCCCAGGTGAACTCGGCCGCCCGTCGGATGCCGGCCGCACCGAGCTTGCGTGCGTAGTCCGGCGCCTGCAGGAGGCGGGCCAGTGCCTCGGACAAGCTTTCCGGGTCTCGAGGATGTACCAAGAGGCCGTCGCGCTCGTGGCGAATGATGTCTTCCGCACCCTGAGTACGACAGCCGATCACCGGCTTACCGCACGCCATGGCCTCGACGTAGGCCACGCCGAAGGCTTCCTGCCAGGACGGCAGGGTGAAGATATCGGCCCTGCCGACCTGGCGCAGAGCTTCGCCATGCGGCAGGCTACCCATGAAGATCACCCGGTCTGCCAAGCCCAGCTCTCGAGCCAGTGCCTCGAGGCTGGCGCGCTCGGGCCCGTCGCCGACGACGGTGTAGCTGTGCCAGGGACAGCCCATCTGGTCGAGTCGGGCGAGGGCTCGCAGGTTGAAGTCGATGCCCTTGAGGGGCCAGAGGTTAGCGACGCTGACCAGGCGCCCCCAAGGCGGATCCAGGCAAGCCTCGGAAGCTGCTTCGACAGCCCGCCGTGCCTCGCCGAGCTCGGCACCGTTGGCGATGCGGCGGACTTTGTCGGCCCTGGCACCCAAGTCGGCCAGGTAACGCTCCAACGGGCGACCGACAGCCACCAGGGCTCGTGCGCGAAGCAGCATGGTGTCGAAGAGAGCGGCGCCTTGTCGGGCACCGTAAAGCTGTTCGTCGTCTCGGATGTGGAGGGTAACGGTGCAGGGCCGCCCCGTCGCCTCGGCGACGACGGGGGCTGCCAGGCCGGTAGGCCAGACGCTGTGCGCGTGCACGACGTCGAAGGATACGCCTGGTAGCTCGCGGCGCAGGCACCTCAGAATCGCTCTGGCACAGGAGGTAACGGTCCATCTGGGGAGTCGGTAGCGGGGTACATGCAGGTACCGTGCGTAGAAGATATCCAGGGCGCCGCGGCGTTCGCGCCTCGGTAGGTGTGCCAGAGGGCGATAGGACGTTGTACGGCGGGCGAGCCATGCCGGTAGCCATGGCTTGGTCACCACGACAGTGACTCGGATCCCAGCCGCGACCAGGGCCTCTGCGTGCTGTGCATTGAACAGGCCCTCGGAAGGGCTCTCGGCATGGGGGAAGACAGGTGCCAGTGCGAGGACGTGCATCGGCCTTACTCCTGCATCGAAGGCTCTGCCCGTACGGCCCGCGCTGGCCGTCCAGTGCCTTCCAACCCGAACATGGGGTTGGCTGCTTCTCCAGGCCTATTGGCGCCTGCTTCGCCGCGCCACAATGCCTCTAGCAGCTGTTCGAAGGCCTGGCTTCCTTCGCCTTCCGGACGGAGGAAGCTTTGCCCCATCTCCGGGCTCGGTACGGGCGGCTCGCGCAGCCAGCCGGCCAGCGTTTGACGTAGCTGGGTGAAGTCGCGCGCCAGGTGAATACCTTCGATGTCGTCCAGGCCGTGGCTCCAGTCGAAGTCGATCCAGCCGGTCAGAAGAACTGGGATGCCATGGGCAACGCAGTCGAACAGCACCGTCGAGCGCAGCATCACCGCGATCTCGGTGCGCTCCAAGACGTCTATCAAGGGCTCCTTCTGGCTCCATTGCAACCGACTCGGTAGCGCTCCATGGCGCTGTTGCCAATGCCGAGTGAGATGCGATGGGTTCTCCAAGGGATGCGATCGGATCGTCAGCTCGCAGGATCGTTCCGCCAACAGCGCGCCGAATAAGTCGATGAAGCCGTCCAACAGCTCGCGGCGGTTGTAAAAGGCGAGGCGGTCGAAAGGCCAGGAAAAGAAAGTTACTCGAGGCAGTGCAGAGGTCGGTCTCGAGCTGTCGGCACGTCTAGATTCTCTCGTGCCGCTAAACACGCCGGGATTGAAGGCGTGAACTTTGGGGCGGATTTCAGCTGGTCGTTGGTTCCGCCAGTAGTCGCCCCAGACGACCAATGCGTCGGCTGCAAGAGCGTGCTCGGTATAGAAGGTGCCCGCCAGGAGACCGTGTTGGGCTTCGACGACGGCGATCCCGCGATCGTGGGCGATCTGCGACAGCCAGCCTTCGATTCCCCAGTGGCTGGCGACGACGAGGAGCCGGGGGCGGGCGAGTGTCAGGTAGCTCTCCCAACAAGCCGTCAGCACC
>JBCCGX010000359.1:0-8866 GCA_039029035.1 Acidobacteriota bacterium
GACGGTCAGTGTTTCTACGACATCATGGCGGGCTGCGATCCGGCGGATGACGACACGATCTACCTGGGTGGCAACCCGAACGCCTTCGGCAATGACCTGAGTGGCCTGGGTGGCAACCGGGATGCGTGGCGCTCGGACGACGGCGGTGACACCTGGACCGGCATCTCCCAGGGCGACGGTATTTCCGGCGGTCTGCACACCGACGTGCACTCCATCGCCTTCGACACCAGCACCGTCCCCACCCGGGTTTACCTGGGCTCGGACGGCGGCGTCTGGCGGACCGAGGATCAGGGTGGCTCCTGGGCGTCGATGAACACCAACCTCGGCATCACCCAATTCCAGAGTGTCGCTCTGCACCCCACCGATGCCGCCATCGTCATCGGCGGCACCCAGGACAACGGCACCAACATCCGTCGCGTCGATCTGGCAGCGGCACCGGCCTTCTTCCACACCGATTTCGGTGATGGTGGACAGGCGGTCATCGATCAGTCCGACCCGACCCGGATGTTCCACACCTACTTCAACCAAACGGGCAATTTCCAGGGGCCGGCCAAGAGCACCAATTCGGGCATCGATGGCCCGGGTAACTGGACGTTCACCGGTGGCTACTTCGGTTTCGGTGCCTACTACTACAACGGTTTCACCCCCGGTGAGCCGGTCTTGTTCTACGCCCCTCTGGCGCAGTTCGAAGGCACCAATCCAAACGTGGTCTACTTCGGCACCGACAAGGTCTATCGCTCACCCGATCCGCAGGCGCCTTTCGGCGCCACCTCGTGGACGCCGGTGAGCCCGAGTATCGGGGCCGGCGCCGGTGAGCCCGTCAGCTGGATCGAGGCCTACCCGGATGCGATCGGTGGCGACGAGGTGATCTACGCCGGCGGTGCTGGGGGTAGCTTGATGGTGGCAGCCGACGTCAACGGCACCACCAGCGGTTGTCCGGCAGCGTGCACCAGCACCTGGAACATGATCGCCGATCCGGCGGTCACACCGCCGCGCTTCGTCACCGACATGGAGGTGTCGCGCGCCGATGCTACGGCCAACACGGTCTACGCCACCTTCTCGGGCTTCGGCTCGACGACCCCCGCCACGCCGGGGCACGTGTTCCGCACGACCGACGGCCTGGCTGCCACCCCGACCTGGGTCGACATCTCGGGCAACCTGCCCGACCTGCCGGTGAACGCTATCGCGGTGGATCACACCACGACGCCCGAGACCCTCTATGTCGGCAACGACATCGGCGTCTTCATGAGCACCGACGATGGGGTGACGTGGACCTACGAGAACAACGGGCATCCCGTCGTCTCGGTGTTCGCCCTCGATCGCAACCCGATCACCGGGCATATCGTCTCGTCGACCCACGGCCGCGGCATGTTCGAAGTGCAGGGCACCGGAACCCTTCTGATCTTCCAGGACGGCTTCGAGGCAGGCAACGTGGCCGCCTGGTCGACCACCTTCCCGTAGCTTCGTCGCACCCTTCCCGTCGCCTGAGTTGGTCGACTCGGGTGGCGGGATTGGCCCGACTGGCGTGGCGGCCGCCGTGACCGAGGTGTTTGGCGGAATTTTTGCGCAGACTTTCGGCGGCATCGGGGGAGGGAGCGCGTGTCAGCATGGGGCTCGAAAGGAGATCCCCATGACCCGAGGCGTACGACAACGAATCGACCAGAGCCGCTCAGTGATCCTTGCCGGCTACCTCTATGCTGAAGTCGCCGAGGAAGCCTGGCAGAGGCAGCTGCGCGAGTTTCTCGGTCGCCTCGCGGCCGGCGGCGAGGAGCAGCGCGTCGAGGCCTGGCAGGCCGCGCCGCGATCACCGGAGGGCGGCGGAGATCGGGCGACCCTGGTCGATGTCTTTCGCTGGATCGCCCAGGACCTCGAGGCGGCCGGCGAGGCGATGGAGGCACGGGACAGAGCTTTCGAGCGTCGCCTGGCCGAGTCACAGCACCTGCGCCAACGGCGCGATCGTCTGGCGAAGGGGCTCTACCGCGAGTTGTCTTGGATTCGCCGTTGCTTCAACGGCCTGCTGGGCTATGAGGAGGGCTGCGCCTACCTGGATCTTGCGGGGCCGACGCCACGCGATCCGGCCGACCTGGTGGCGTGGGCGCAGCAGGCCGCCGGAGTGCTCGGCGATAGCGAGAAGGCCCCGGTCTACGAGTCGGCCGAGGGCGGCCGGCTTGCGACGCCCGGTCTAGCCAGACTCCTGGCGGAGCGAGGTGAGGCGTTGCAGGGGGCGATCATGGCAGTCCATCGAGCCGTCCAGGCTCAAAGCGCGGCGCGCGAGGCGCGGCTGAAAGCGATCGCGACCTTCGATCAAGAGCACAAGTGGAGCGCCCGCACCTTGGAGTCGGTGCTCGACTACTTCGGCCTGCCGAGCCTGGCGTCGACGGTGCGCCCCGAGGTCAAGCGCCGCGGCCGGCCGCCCAAGGAGACCCCGATCGACGCCTACCCCGACCTGGTTCGACGGGTGCTCGGCGAGGAGCTTCCCGATGGGGCCCGGCTGGAGGCCGAGGAGAAAAAGAACGGTGTGCCGGCCGCCGCCGAAGGGACCCACGAATCGGTCGTCGACGTCGCACCGGAGCACGAAGTCGTCCAGGCAGCGAAAGAGCGTCCGGCGAGCGCCGCAAGCGGTGAACCGGGCGACTTGGAAGGCTGCTCGAAAGCCGCCAACGGCTCGCCCGAGCTTGAGGCAGACCCTTGGAAAATCGACCACGCCTCGCCCGACCTCTCAGGCAGCCCTCGGAAAAACGGCAACAGCTCGCGCGAGCTCGCGGGAGGCGCCGAAAAAAGCGAAAACGCCTTGCCCGAGGCGTTGGAAGCCGAGCGGAAAATCGAAAAAAGGCTCCGCAAGTCGTTGAGACCACCTGCAAGTCACGCCTTTGCCGCATTTGCGCCGGCCAAACGCTATCGGCACCGGCGACACCGCGTCGTCCTCGGCCTCGATCCACGACGGCGTGGCTCAAGCCCCCGCCCGCCGCTCGAGCCACAGCCGGACAGAGCTCATCGGACGAAAACGGCGGAGTCGCCTTGGTGGCAGCGGTGGAAGGGCGCCCTCTCGCGATCGAGCTGACGCCTCGGGTCCGCCTGCGGGCCAGGTCGCTTCAGCGCTCGCGGACGCGGATGCTGCCGTTGGTGCTCTTGAGCTCGATCTGCGGGCCGCCGCCGTTCAGGTCGAGCTCAAGGCGCCTACAGAGGAAGGTAGAGGACCTGCCCCTCATATTCGCCTGGCTGGCTCCCGGCAGCCAACAGCAGAATGTCGTCGATGGCCAGCCCGATAGGCATACTCTGCGGAACCTCGACAACCCCCGGCATGGGTTGATGCTTTGTCACCCGATCATATGCGGCCGCCGTCATCGTCGAGACGTCGTGGGTCAACAGGACGCGATCTTCGGCAGCAGCCCACGCGAGCACCTCTGGATCGGCCGCGCCGAAGACATCGGTTTCCTGCACACGGGCAAGATCGAGCGTGGGCTCACGGCGCTTTAGGCCCCGCACGATCCGTCCGTTGAAATCCTCGTCAGCAGCTAGCCGGAGCATGGGCTAGACGCTGGCTGGCTGAAGACGAGCTAGGAGGCGCTGCCGGAGACCCTGATGATCGAAACGCCCCTGGTTCTCTTTGCGGACAGCCTCGGCATGCTGCCGGCGTCGATCGAGATAGGCGCGGACCTCTTCCCTGTTTCTCAGGTAGTAGGTAATGACAGCGTAGACATCGTCGAGTTGCAGGGGGTAGTCGTCTGCAATCTCCTCGGCACTGGCCCCGGTATCAAACGCGGCAACAACAGTGTCGAGCCGCACACGGGTCGCACCGATGCGGATCACGCCGTGTTCATCGGTTCTGAGAGGGATGGGTTCGAGTGCTGCGGGTGTTGCCATAGGGTACTCCAAACGCAAGCCTATCACCCCTTGAACCCGCTTTGAGTCTCAGGCACCTCCCCTGGCTCGAGCTGGACGGCTCGACCAGGGTTGGGCCAGATCGCCTCAGCGCTCGCGGACGCGGATGCTGCCGTTGGTGCTCTTGAGCTCGATCTGCGGACCGCCGCCGTTCAGTTCAAGCTCCAGGCTGCGTCGACGCTCGTCTTGGACACCGCCGGGAAAATCGGACGACACCGAACCGTTGCGGGTACGGGCGTAAATCGAGGCGGCGACGGAAGAGGCGAGGCGCAACTCGACGGAGCCGTTGGAGGTCCGTAGGTCGACGTCCTGGTTGAGCGCGTCGGCCGAGATGTCGACCTTGATGGCGCCATTGGTGGTTTCGGCCTGCACCGAACCACGAACGTCGTCGGCTTCGATCCGGCCGTTGTTGCTGAAGGCTTCGAGCTCGCCGTTGACGCCGTCGGCTTCGATCGACCCGTTTTGAGTTTCGAGGCGTGCCGGGGCGCCGAGGTCGCGGACGTCGATGGCTCCGTTGTTCGAGCTGGCGTGGAGCTCGGCGTCGGCCGGGATGGTGAGCTCGAAAGCGACGTTAGCGGACGTGCCACCACCGAACCAGCCGGAGCGCGAGCGCGGCAGATCGGCCTCGATGCGCACCGTGCCGCCGGATTCGCGGATCTTGATCTCGATCGCATCGAGCATCTCTTGCGCTTCCGATGCGCTGCGGGCACGGGCCTTCTTGCGCGCCACCACCTGCACCTGGTCCCGATCCCAAGTCTCGACCCGGATACTGCCGTTGGTGGTATCGACCTCCACTGTGCCGCCGGCACCGAGGTCGACGGTCTCCTCGTACGTCTCTTCTTCCGTCCGATCGGCCCAGGCATCCGGGGCGACGAGCAAGAGAGCAAGCAGAATCAGGCACGAGCTACGCCATATCGTCATCGAAAATCTCCTCGAGGTTGTGCTGTTGGGTCGCGGCTCGGCCGCTGGCCGAGCCGGTCTCCCTCTTAGACGTCGTAGAGACCTGCAGGGTTTGAATCGGATCGAGGAGCGATCGAGACTAACTGCTAGCTCGATCCATTCGGTAGTGGGCATCGGAGTCGCTCAGTCAACACGACGATGATCTACACTCCCGTCTTAACCGAGGAAGGCTCGGCGCAGCGAGCCCAGTAGGTGTCCTCTGAGGCTCGAGCCAACACACCAGCAAGGAAGCCGCTGAGATCGAGGCTTCGAGGGAGTGAAGACCGAGGTGAGGGCTCGGCGTTGGGCAGTTGGTCTATTCCTGGATCAGTTCGAGTTCAGCGAGCGTCGGGCGTGTCGGTTGGCGGGAGCGAGCCGTTCCATGGTGCGCTATGAAGCCGGCGCTCGGATGATGCTCTGCGGTGTCGGATACTCGAATTGGCTGCTGAGCGGCCTCGGTTCGGCTACCGGCGCATTCATATCTTGCTGCGTCGAGAAGATTGGAAGGTCAGTCGCAAGCGGGTGTACCGGATCTGTCGCGTAGAAGGCCTGGCTGTTCGCCGCAAGAAGCGCAAGCGCGTCGCTCAGGCCGATCGCCAGCCGAGGCGGGTTCCAGAGCAATCCAACGAGCAATGGTCCATGGACTTCATGAGTGACACCCTGGCTGATGGGCGTCACTTCCGGAGGCTGAACGCCGTCGATGATGCGACACGCGAATGTTTGGCGATCGAGGTCGATACTTCTCTGGATGGTCTGCGGGGCACACAGGTTCTAGACCGCATTGCGTGCTCTCGTTCATTACCTCGGCGAATCGTGGTCGACAATGGCACGGAGTTCACCAGCAAAGCTCTCGATCACTGGGCCTATCAGCATCAAGTCAAGCTCTGCTTCATCACTCCTGGGAGTCCGATCGAAACTGCTTCATCGAGAGTTTCAGCGGGAAGTTCCGTGACGTGTTTCAACACACATTGGTTCACGCAACTGGATGAGGCCTGCTGGATTATTGAGGACTGGCGATCCGACTACAATCAGGTACGTCCGCACAGCGCTCTCGGCAATCTGCCACCCGTTGAATATGCTGAGCTGCTGCAGAGTCAGAAGTCAGAACAGACGCAGCGGAGCCATGAGGCTTAACCCCTCGATCATTGTCTCTGCGTCTTCGAAGGCGTCAAGGGTCGGCTACGCCGACCGCGCTACGCGCGGCTTCGCCCTGGACACCTTCTGCGGGCGCAGAGCCGAACTGAGTACATGGTTCAAGCGGAATCTTTTCAGCTGGCCAAACAAAGAAAACTCTCGTTACCGCTGGTACTAACTTGGGGAGTTGGTTGCCAGGCCAGCAAGAGGACGCAGATACGGTTATCACCCAAGCGGAGGGAGCGGGATTGCGAGAATTGTGTTTTCTGCTTCTGGATCCAGGCGCACAACGGACCTGGGACATCTCTCTCGCCGGCTAGCCATGAGCACATCAATTTCTACGGCCGCTACGACTTCACCAGCCCAGCAGTCCATCTGGCGGTGAGCCTTGAGAACTCCGAAATGAATGAAACCGTTGTGTTTCGTCCATTTGATACGGGTACCCCGGGAAGAAACCTTCGGCGGAGCACGGCGTGCCCAATATCTAATCGACGACGACCTGAACCGCCCGAACATTTTTTCCCGGTTTTGGTACCCCCTGGTTCCGATTCTCGCGTTGTCTACATGCCGACAGCGGAGTCGGCTGCTCGAGCAGGCGCCTAACAGGACATTTGTCGGGCGCATCTCCAGAGGTTGAGACTCTTCTGGGGTATCGGTTCGGGCTGGGTGCCGGTCGGCTCTTTCTGCCGATCCGTCCGCGCCCTAGTCAATCCTGCAACCGCAATCACTGAAGTAACGAAAACAAGCATCCGAGGATGCAATCGAACAATGGGAGCTGTCATGAGCAACAACACCGGCGAAAAACGAATTCTTGTACGCGGGCTCGTAAACCTGCTCGACCTTCTAGGTCTCATCCTGCGAGACCAGGCAAAGGAGGTGACGAATGTAACAAAGGAACAGGTGGAAACGATGCTCAGGAACGCAATAACCGAGTTTCGTGAAACACCGAATCTCCATCGCCTCTCAAAGGAGAGTGTAGACACCGCGATAGATAGGGTCTATGAACAAGTCTATTCGGACGTAGCCTTCTTCTTCGACGAAGAGATTGAGGAGGCGAGCTTGCAGGCTTCTGCAGCGTTCGCTGCCGCTGCCGGATCGGCCTTCTCCTTCTGCCCAGCCGCGGCATTCGGATTCGACCTGGCCTCCGTAGCATTTACAGCCGCTGCTGCAGGCCTTGAAATCGACATCGAAAGAAGAGAGTCCCATGTAGTAGCTGAGGCGAATGGCTTGAAGGCAAAAGTTGACGAGGAACCTGAATTGGCGCCCCTGAAGAAGTGGAATGACGCACGAGAAGCCGAACTTGAGACACTACAGTTATTGAACGAGGGGATGCAAAGCTACCGCGCCGACTCGAGTCTCTACTCTTTGGTCTTCGTGATCGATCAAAAGTACCCTGGACTCAACGATGACGAGCTATTCACCAAACTCCAGGTGGCGTGCCTAGACGCCAATGAGCTGGCCAACGTCTACCCAGGTATCGGCGACAAGCTGTTTGAGGTCGTGTCAATGGAAGATCCGGACGAGATCAAGGCCGAGTTCCAAGCGATGGCCGAGATAAGCTCTGAAGTGGCTGCGCTTGTTGGCACTATCGCAGGAACCATCGTCGTGGTCGGCAAGTTCGCTTACGGATCCTACAAGAACTTGAAATCGATCAAGGCCTCCTGGAACGCGGTCGAAGGGGAGCCATTCCCAGAAGGGATGGAATCCCGCTGGATGAAGTCGATGACCGAAAGCGAGATTAGAGTAGCTGGCGTCGGCGCCGTCATCGGGGTGGTCCTGGGGGGGATTGCTTTGTGGCAGGCCTTCAAGGACGAAGAAGCAAAGGACAAGGCGCTGACAGCGATCGGGAAAAACAGAGATTCCATCAAGGAGTTCTATGCATCGGTGCTCGATCACGCACACTAGCCTAGACTAGCCAGCCTAACAAGCTGTCATTCATTGTGCGCCAGCCTAAGCCTGGAGAAGGAGGAAGGATGACGTAGACCACCAGTCACCGAACCGGAAGCCTTCTGAGAGGAACCCTGCGGGTCCGAATCCCGCCCGGCAAAGGCTGGCCGCCAGCCGGTCCAGCTTGCCTGGGCGGTGGTGACCGAGGACTTCCTTTGCGGTGGCTCGGCGTTCTACCATCGCCTCGCGCTCGATCTCGCGGAGGAGGTCCTTGACGCACCGTCGCCGTCTTGGGGGCAGGTGTCGCCGGAAGGGCAGCGGATCGAGATGGACGGTCATCTCGGTGGCGTGCTCGTAGCGGTCGAAATGCTGGCCTCGGCGAGGTTCCCGGAAACGCGACCGGGAGTGACTTTTGGCGTGATCTAGATAGACTGATCCCATTTCATAATGGGTTAGACGTGAACGGCGTTTCCGATTGGCCTTGATGGAGAAAATGATAGAAAATAGGCTCAGCCGCTTTTGAAGGCACCTAGTTGGCGGCTGGCGGATTAGGCGAAACGACTGCAGCAGCCCAATGAGTGACACCTTGGTGGCTGGCTGCAGCAGCCCAATGAGTGAGACCTTGGTGGCTGGCTGCAGCAGCCCAATGAGTGACACCTTGGTGGCTGCAACTCGTAGCGGCTGATGATGCCGGCGAAGAACACGTGACTCCCAGAGAGTTCGTTGGCAGGTGGGCGCCGGGCGAGCTGCATACAATGGCCGCACTGCCTGGATACGAGAAAGTGCGGATTTCGGTAGAGGCGAACATGCTGGAATGTCAGTGGATCAGCTATGAGTAGTCGGCATAACCAAAGCGTCAAGCCGGGTTTGTTTTACTCGCTGGCTATGCAAATCTTGAGGTTTCTCTCTTTGATGCGCAGCCCCGGGCACGACTTGAAGCGCAGCCACAGGCACTACTTCATCATGTTGCCTGCCCCCTCTGACGCCGGTCTATGCATCGCTGCGGGCGTTCATGGGTACGCCA